>CAKTXU010000430.1 GCA_934630995.1 uncultured Eubacteriales bacterium | reverse complement strand
TGCCGTCCTTATCCGTATAGTTGCGGCTCTGCAGGGAGCCCTGCAGGGCGATCCGCTGACCCTTATGGAAATACCGGCAGATGAACTCCGCCGTCTGCCTCCACGCGACGATATTGATAAAATCCGCCTGCCGCTGCTCCTGGCCCTTGGGCTGGTAGGCGCGGTCCACCGCCACGCTGAAGCTGGTCACCGGGATCTGGGACTGGGTGTGGCGAAGCTCCGGGTCGGCGGTAAGCCGACCGAGCAAACAAACAACGTTCATTCTCGCACACTCCTCTTATTCGGCTGCCGTCTCCGCGGCCGCTTCCTTGACGTCTTCCTTCACGGGAGCCTTGGCGTTCTTGGAAGATTTCTCTTCCTTACGGATCACCATGGAACGGAGCACGCCGTCCGTGATCTTGCTGACGCGTTCCAGCTCAGCCGGGAACTCCGGCCCGCTGACAAAGTTGTACAGCACATAGAAGCCGTCGTTTTCATCGTTGATGGGATAGGCCAGACGGCGCTTTCCCCATTCGTCGATAACGCCCGCTTCCGCGTTCTGGGCAATCAGAGTCTCGAACTTCTCCTTCATCGCCGCAACGCCATCCTCTCCGAGAGTCATGGAGAAAATGAATACGGCTTCATAGGAACCTTTTACTGTGGGCATTTTATTGCACCTCCTCACGGTCTGATGGCCCCGCTTTCATGAACAGGGCAAGGATGGTTGCCTGCGAACGGTCAAAAAATGACACCGGTTCACAGGCGCTATAGTATTATAGCAGTCCGGACCGGCTCAGTCAAGCCTTAATCCGTCTTTTTCGTGAGTTTTGACAAGATTTTTCCTTTCCCGTCTTTACAAGCGCTTTCATTTCTTTTATAATAAAACCCATGTGAGTGGGAAATGATTAACCGATGGAAGGGTAGCGTTTTTCATGTAAGAGACAGGGCAGATCCCGACATACTTTATAATAGAAATGAGTGTTCAACACCATGCTGCAATTTGAAGAGCTGCGGCTGCGACTGGAAAACCTGTGGCCGGAGATCGAGGATTTGTCCACCGCCCTGGGAATCGACCGTATGAAACGGGAGGTGGCGGAGCTGGATGAGAAAGCCGCCGCCGAGGGCTTTTGGGACGACATGGAATCCGCCCAGCAGACGACCCAGCGGACCGCCAATCTAAAGGACGGTATTGAAAAATACGAAAAGCTGACCTCCTCCTATCACGACACCCTCACTCTCATCGAACTGGCCGACGAGGAGGGGGATGAATCTCTCCTGGAGGAATGTGTCAACAGCGTGGAGCAAATTCAGGCCTCCATGGAGGCGCAGCGGCTCTCCACCCTGTTGACCGGGGAATACGACAGCCGCAATGCCATTCTGACCTTCCACGCCGGCGCCGGCGGCACCGAAGCGCAGGATTGGGCTGAGATGCTCTATCGGATGTACACCCACTGGGCCGAACGGCATCACTTCACCTATAAAATCCTCGATTATCTCGATGGCGACGAAGCCGGGCTCAAAAGCGCCAGCATCCAGATTACCGGCGAAAACGCTTACGGCTACCTCAAGGGCGAGGCCGGGGTGCATCGTCTGGTGCGCATTTCTCCCTTCGACGCCTCCGGCCGCCGTCACACCTCCTTTGCCGCCCTGGAGGTCCTGCCTGAACTGGACAACAGCATCCAGGTTGATATCCGTCCTGAGGATATCAAGATGGATGTCTTTCGTTCCAGCGGCGCGGGCGGTCAGCATATCAACAAGACCTCCTCCGCCGTCCGGCTGACCCATATTCCCACCGGTATCGTGGTGGCCTGTCAAACCGAGCGCAGTCAGTTTCAGAACCGGGATACTGCTATGGGCATGCTCAAGGCCAAGCTGTTGGAGATTAAAGAGCGGGAACACCTGGACAAAATCGAGGACATCAAGGGCAGCCAGGCCCAGATTGCCTGGGGCAGTCAAATCCGCTCCTATGTATTCATGCCCTACACGCTGGCGAAGGATCACCGCACCGGTTTTGAGATGGGTAATATCAACGCCGTCATGGACGGGGATTTGGATGGCTTTATCAATGCCTACCTGAAAGCTGCCGCCAACGGCACACTGGGCTATAAAGAATAACAGTGCTTCCTAAAATCACTGTCAGACTGTAAAAGACGGCCCGCCGAGCCGTTTTTAAGAACGAGTTCACAGATCTTCATCAAGGCCGGGGCAGGGTCAGAACGCAGGCGTTGGTGCGGACAGCCAGCATCATCGTCGGCACCGCCTGAGTTGTGCCCGCCATCTTTTCACCGCACAGGCGATAGATAGGAAGCACTATGGAGGTATGTCCCCACCCGCTACACTTCTCATGGAATTATTTTCTTTTAGCGGCAACGCGCTTGCTGTTATTCCCGTACAAAAAAGGTGCTGCAGCCTTTCGGCGCAGCACCTTTTTTGTACGGGATATGAAATTATTTCAGCTCCACTTTGGCGCCGGCTTCTTCCAGCTTCTTCTTCATGCCCTCGGCGTCGTCCTTGGA
>CAKTXU010000429.1 GCA_934630995.1 uncultured Eubacteriales bacterium | reverse complement strand
AAGCTCCCCAGAAGTTGTTGATGAGATTGGGGAAGGACCACATTAAATCGTAATTGTAAGCGCCTTCATGAAGGAGGAGGCCGACCATCTCCACCGTCTCGTCGTCGCCTGCCTGGTTTTCGAAGAAATACTCGTAATCCTTATCGGTGTATTCCACGTCGGTGATGGCGTCGTACACCAGGGCCACATCCTCCGGCTTCTCGATGTTTGAAAGCAGGCACCAGAAGCTGTTGCCGCCGGAAAAGGCGTTGTATACGCCGCTTTCATTCTCCTTGGGGAAGGGTACCCAGCCCCAGTCGAAGGACAGATTGCCGAAATACCAGTCCAGGCAGTCCCAGTAGGCCGCGCACATGGCTGCCTCATTATTTTTGAAGGCCGCCATGGGGAAATCCCATTGGCCGGTGTGGGGATGAATCCAGGGATAGAGTTCGGTGCCCACCGGCAGGGTGGTGGCCGCGTTGGCGAAGTAATAATCCAGGGTTTTGATGATGCTTTCATCGGTGCCGTTAAAGGTGTAGGTGCCGTCCTTTTTGTCCGTCACCAGGCGGGAGCTGCCGCAGCCGATGAAGGGGAAGGCGTCCTGCCAGATGGTCAGGCCGTAGGTTTTGACCCCGCCGGTGGTGCTGGTGGCCTGCTTCGCCACCTCAATCATTTTATCCCAGGTCCATTTCCCGTCCCGCACAAGCTGATACAGATCCGGCAGGCTGTTGGCTTCAAAATACTCTTTGTTGAAAAAGATGCCGTATCCAATATCCGTATAATAACTGTTGGCGTCGAAACCATAGCTGTAAAGGCCGTAAATCTTATCCTTGTAGGAGGCGAGAGTGTTCATCATCGTCGTGTCCCATTTGGATTCCGTGAAATCGAACACCCCCAGATCGCTGACGTTCTGCACCACGCCGCTGGCCATGAAGCCGGGGAACAGATAGGAGGCGCCCACCCAGGCGATATCCGCCACAGGCGCGCCCGACAGGACGCTGGTGGACAGCTTCTGATGGTATTCGTCGTCCGCTCCGGCGGGATAGGTGTACTCGATTTTGAAATTCCACAGGTCCTCGAAATATTCGATATTCTCGACGATTTTGTCCATGAACAGGTTGGTGTTCGAAGCCTTCCACCATTTCTGGTTGGCAATGGTGATGACGCGCCCGCCCAAATTGATATCGTCCCGGCCGGCGTATTTGCTTTTAAATTCCTGCTTGCCGGTGTCCTGAGAGGATACCGCACCGGAGCTTGCCGCCCCGCCGCCGGAAGAGGATGGCGGTTTATCAGTCGTGCAGGCGCCCAGAGACAGGCAGACGGCGGCGGCCAGCAGGCCCGCCCCCCATTTTTTAGCCCTTTGAACCATTGACAATGACCTCCCATAAAATATATTTTGTAACGCGCGCCGCGCTTTACAAGCGAAGATCTCACCCCGTAATGCCGGAGCGTTCGATGCCCTCGATAAAATACCGCTGACACAGGATATAGACCAGGAATAGCGGCAGCATGACCAGGACGCTGCCCGCATTGTTGAGGAGGGATTCGAAGCCGGGGGTGATGCCGCTCATCGTGCCGCCCGACAGCCAATAGACGCTATATTTGGCGTTGGACAGGTTCATCAGCTTCAGGGACAGGATGTCGAATCCGTTGGGGACGAACATCGTGGCATATTGGATATCCGTCCAGTGCCATACGAAGGAAAAGAGGAAGATGGAAATCATCATGGGCCGCACGCTGGGCAGCACTACCTGCCGGAAGGTCTGCAGCACCCCGGCGCCGTCGATATAGGCCGCCTCCTCCAGCTCCTTTGGCACCGAACGGAAGCTCTGCCGCATCAGATAGATATACAGCCCGTTTTTCATTCCGATGCAGAAGGTGTTCATCAGCAGCATGGGGACGATGGTGGTGGTCAGATTGAGGGAACGGCCGAACAGGCTGAGAAATCCCCCGAAGGTATAGTAACGGAACTGGATGTATAGGGGCACCATGATGGTCTGGGGCGGAATAAGCAGCACCAGCAGCACCAAGGCGAACCACATCTTTTTCAGAGGGAACTCAAACCGGGCGAAGCCGTACCCCACCATGGAGGAGGAAATCAGGGTCAGCACGCCGATCAGAGAGGAGAAGAGAAAGGAGTTGAGCAGGGCGGGCAGGTAATGCAGTCCCTCCAGGGCCGAGCGGAAATTGCCCAGCGTGAAATGCTTGGGCACGTATTTCACGGTGGCGTCGTACAAATCCTGTTCGCTGGTGAAGGCTATCTGCACCTTGGAGAGCATGGGAAAGAGGATGACAAAGCAGATGCAGAGGATGAGCAGCGTCCTCACCACGATGAGAATGCCCGCCCTTGTCTTCCGCTTGAGCTTGGCCCTATCTGCGGGGAAGAAGGACCCCGCGCGCTTTTCCGTTGTCCGGTTCATCGGTCCGCCGCCTTTCTCCGAAATTCCGCCGCTTTCCAGCCTGCGCGGCTAATCATAATAAAACACCTTTTTGGAAATCACGGCGGCGGCGATGAGCATGATCC
>CAKTXU010000428.1 GCA_934630995.1 uncultured Eubacteriales bacterium | reverse complement strand
GGTCAATCCCTTTGACGACGATTTTTCAGCCTTTGTTTTCAAAATACAAGCCAATATGAACAAGGCTCACAGGGATCGGGTGGCCTTTATGCGCATCTGTTCCGGCCGCTTCAAAAAGGACATGGAGGTGCAGCATATGCAGGGCGGCCGCCGGCTGCGGCTCAGCCAGCCTCAACAGATGATGGCGCAGGATCGGGAAATCATCGAGGAGGCCTACGCCGGGGATATCATCGGCGTATTCGACCCGGGCATTTTCTCTATCGGCGACACCCTGTGCGCGCCCGGCAGGAGCTTCCGGTTTGAGGGTATCCCCACCTTCGCCCCCGAGCACTTCGCCTTGGTGCGGCAGGTGGATACCATGAAGCGCAAGCAGTTCGTCAAGGGTACCACCCAAATCGCCCAGGAGGGCGCTATCCAGATTTTTCAGGACTACGGCGGCGGTATGGAGGAGGTCATCGTCGGCGTGGTGGGGACTCTACAGTTTGAAGTTTTCGAATACCGGATGCGCAACGAATACAATGTAGAAATCATCCGGGAGGGCCTGCCGTATCAGTTTATACGCTGGATCGAAAATGAGGATTTGGATCCGAAAACACTGGATTTGAGCTCAGACACCAAACGGGTGCAGGATATGCGGGGCCGCCCGCTGCTTCTCTTTACCAACAGCTGGAATATCCGCTGGGCGGAGGAACACAATAAGGAGCTGCGGCTGGCCGAGTTCAGCCGGTAAGCCGGTAAAGGACTATAGTATAGATGAGTCCCCGCTGTTTTGCACAGCGGGGACTTTTGTGTAAATACGCAAAACTATCCCCGCAGATTTGGTGGGAACGGAGATGGAAAATCCGGGGACGCTCTGCTACAATGACAGCAGCCCTGCCAAAGCAGGGAACGAAGAAAGGGAGGAATGCTTTTTGGGAAAATGTGATGTCAAGCTGCATCGGATCCGCACGGAGATGAACCGGGGATACTGGCAGGACAGAATCGCCGGACAGCTGCAGTTCGCCCTGCAATTGTCGGAAATCCGCGGGGGCCGCTATGATGAGACCGTCGAGAAGGCGGCGGATTTTCTGCTGGCAAAACTGGAGGAGGACAAGGGTGTCTCCAAGGAGGCGGCCCAGGAGGCCGAATCCATGCTCGCGTCTCTGTCCGCCGACGCGAAGAGCTTTACGCTGCACTGTGTATCCCACGCCCATATCGATATGAACTGGATGTGGCGGTTCGACGAGACGGTCACGGTAACGCTGGATACCTTCCGGACTATGCTGGATTTGCTCCGCGAATATCCGGAATTCACCTTCAGCCAGAGCCAGGCCTCCGTCTATCGGATTGTGGAGGAATACGGCCCGGCGGGAATGCTGGAGGAAATCCGCCGCTATGTCCGGGAAGGTCGCTGGGAGGTGACCGCCAACACTTGGGTGGAGGCGGATAAGAACATGCCCTCCGGCGAGTCCATGGCCCGCCATTTGCTGTATACCCGCCGGTATCTGTCCCGCCTGCTGGATATCCCCATGGACAGCATCCGGCTGGATTTTGAACCCGATACCTTTGGCCACAGCGCCAATGTTCCCGAGCTTCTGGCCAACGCCGGGGTGGACTACTATTATCATTGCCGGGGCTCCTTGGATCCGCAGCTGGTCTGGTGGAAGGCGCCCTCCGGCGCAAAGGTTCTCTCCTTCATGGATCAGGCCTTTTACAACGCGATAGTCGATGCCTTCTTTGCCTGTCAGATGCTCATCCCATGCCGGGACCTGGGCATCGACACCATGCTCAAGGTGTACGGCGTGGGCGACCACGGAGGCGGCCCCTCCCGCCGGGATATCGAGCGGATCCGGGATATGCAGTCCTGGCCTGTCTATCCCACCCTGCTGTTCAGCACCTATCACGCCTTCTTCGATACCGTCAAGGCAAAGTACGGTGATACCCTGCCGGTCCGGGAGTCCGAGATGAACGCGGTTTTCACCGGCTGCTATACCACTCAGACCCGTATCAAAATGGCCAACCGGATGGGGGAAGCCTCTCTCCAGGAGGCGGAGCTGTTCGGCGCCGCGGCGGCCGGGGCGTCGGATTTTGCCTATTCGCCCGAGCGGTTTGAGCAGGCCTGGGAAAAGCTGCTGTTCAATCAATTTCACGATATTCTCACCGGCTCCGGCGTCATCGATACCCGGGAATATGCGATGGGGCAGTTCCAGCAGGTCTTTGCCACGGCCAATACGGAGAAGCTGGGGGCGCTGCGCGCCATTTCCGCCCGGGTGGATACCTCCCGTTATCAGACCGGGGAAAGCCTGGCGGAATCCCGTTCCGAAGGGGCGGGCGTCGGCTTCGGCGTGGTGGATTTTAAGATTTCCCAGGTTGGCCGGGGCGAAGGCCCCGTGCGGCTGTTCCAGGTTTTCAATCCCTCACCCTTCGAACGGGAGGAGTTGGCGGAAATCACCGTCTGGGATTGGCCCGAGACGGCGCTGCCTTTGCTTGAATTCCGGGACGAGGAGGAGCGGGTGGTGCCGCAT
>CAKTXU010000427.1 GCA_934630995.1 uncultured Eubacteriales bacterium | reverse complement strand
GCCTTACTGTGGGGACGAAAACTGGCGGGTATTGCGGCGGGGAGGGGGAATGCTTCTGGTCATTCCGGGGGAAAATCATCTATGGGAACTCAAAGAGGCCGTCTATGACACCCCCTATAAAAATGAGGTCAAGGCTTTCGAGCTGGACGGCTTTCGGTTGCTCGAGCATCGGCAGGTATCGAAATGTCTGACGATATGCGGAGAGGATGTCAGCACCCTTTTCCGTATGACGCCCTACTATTATAAAACCTCACGCCAAGGGCAGGAACGGGTGGAAATTCTGTCGAAGCTGGAGATCCAGGTTGTTTTTGAGCTGCTGTGTTATGAGAAAATTTGAGCGTCTGCTTGAACATTTTGATAGTCATCGAAATGTTCTTGACAGATGCCTTTTTCAATTTTATAATTAGATAGATATCTAAATGAGGAGGGGGCGTGGATGGGCTTTCCTGAGACATTTAAGGCATTATCCGATCCGACCCGCCGGGAAATCCTGCATTTGCTTAAAAAAAGGGATTTGTCCGCCGGGGAAATCGGGGAGCATTTTTCTATGACCGGCGCCACCATTTCCCACCATCTGGCGATCCTGAAGACCGCAAATCTGATTCTGGATAGACGCGAGGGCAAATATATCTACTATCAATTGAACCTGTCTGTTTTTGAGGAGCTGCTCAATTGGTTCGGCAGCTTCCTGCCGGGAGAGGACAAGGAGGGGAAAACATGAAAAGATTGTCTTTAAAGGAGCTTTTGCGCCCGGAAAATATCCTGTATGCCTGTCTGGCTCTGGCCCCTTTCATCGCCGGCGGAATCGCGTATTCCCATATGCCGGAGCAGGTCCCGATTCACTGGAGCACGGACAACACGCCGGATAACTTCGCGTCGAGAGCTTTTGCGCTCTTCGTCATTCCCTGCTTTCTTCTCCTGCTGAACGCAGCGGTACAATTTGTGATTAGCTTCGATCCCAAACGGGAGAATCTGCAGCGTTCCGGGGCGATGCTGGCCATTGTAAAGTGGGTGATGGTGTTGCTGCCCATCTTTACCCAGTCTCTGATACTGTTTCAGGGCTTGTCGGAGCAGGAACTGGATATCGGCATGGCCTGTATGCTGGGGGTGGGACTGCTGTTAGCGGCGATAGGCAACTATCTGCCCAAATGTCAGCCCAATTACACCGTTGGAATACGGCTGCCCTGGACACTGGCGGATGAAGCCAACTGGAGGAAGACCCACCGGCTGGCCGGACCTGTCTGGGTTATCGGCGGTCTGGTGATAGCGGTGCTGGCGTTTACCCCGTGGCGGGCTCTGGATTTACTGGTCCTGATACCGATGGTCCTCATTCCGGCCTTGTATTCTTTTTTCCTGTATCGGCGTAAAAAAAATGAAAAGGGAGAGTCATAAAAATGGCTGTTTTGGAAATTGAACATTTCAGCAAGGTTTATAAGGGCGGCCACAGGGCTGTGGATGACCTGTCTCTTACCGTGGAGCCCGGCGATATCTACGGCTTTATCGGCCATAACGGTGCGGGGAAGACCACCACCATAAAGGCGGTGACAGGCGTCCTGGACTTTCGTGACGGGGATATCCGGATTGGCGGTATCTCCGTTCTTCGGGATCCGGTTGCCTGCAAACGGCAGACGGCCTATATCCCGGATAATCCGGATTTGTATGGGTATATGACCGGGCTGCAATATCTGAATTTTATCGCTAACATCTATCGTGTGGACCCTGCGGTGAGGCGGGAACGGATTGCGCGCTACGCCGAACGTCTGGAGATAGCCGCCAATCTGGGAGATCTCATCTCCACCTACTCTCACGGTATGAAGCAGAAAACGGCTGTCATTGCCGCCCTGCTTCATGAACCGCGGCTCCTGGTACTGGACGAACCCTTTGTCGGTTTGGATCCCAAGGCATCCCACACGCTTAAGGAGATTATGCGGGAAACATGTGGAAAGGGAAGTGCCATCTTTTTCTCCACCCACGTGCTGGAGGTGGCGGAAAAGCTCTGCAACAAGGTGGCCATCATCAAGAAGGGGAAGCTGATTGCCTGCGGTTCCACCGAGGATGTTAGGGGCAATCAGAGTCTAGAAGATGTATTTTTGGAGCTGACGGATGATGAGTAATCTGGTTTATCTGCTGAAGTTGCATGGAATGCAGTGGTTCGGGATCAATAAGGTATTGCACTCCCATGATAAGAAAGAGCGCCGGAAGCTTCTGGGCTTTGGCCTGCTGATGCTGCTGGTGGGAATCCTGCTGATAGGCATGGTGGTGTCCTACAGCCTTCTGATGGCCGCACTGTTCGGTCCCGCCGGGGCGATGCGGCTTCTGCCTATGGCGATGATGGCTGTGGTCAGTCTGCTGACGCTGTTTTTATCCCTCTATAAAGCCGGCAGCATCCTATTCGGTTTTGGAGATATGGATATGATTCTGGCCCTACCCATCCGCACCGGAGTTGTGGTGGCCAGCCGTCTGCTGATCCTCTATGGAATGAATCTTGGTGCTACCCTGCTGGTGATGCTGCCC
>CAKTXU010000426.1 GCA_934630995.1 uncultured Eubacteriales bacterium | reverse complement strand
CCGCCGGTAGGTCCTTTGGAGTTTTTCGGCGATGAAAAAGAGATGGTGGCAAGACGGACGAGGCCGCCGGGCTGGCGCCCGGCAACGAGGACAACGCCGCCACCTCCCGTTTTCACGCCGAAAAACCGTGCGGCCCCTTGTCAATCGATGCTACGCGTATTGTTCAGTCCACGTCGGGGACGGTGACGGCCACGGGCGCCGACCAGTCGGAGAAGCCGCCGGCGCTTTTGGCCCGGAGGCGGTAGTAATAGGTCTTGCCGCCCTCCGGCTGAAATTTATCCTTGAACATGGCGGTGGCATAGTGGAAGTCGTCGCTGATATCCACGCCGATGGTCATCCAGGGGCCGTCGGGGCTTTCCGCCCGCTGGAAGTCGTAGCCATAGGCCCCGGTGCTTCCCTGCCATTTGATTTGCAGCGCGGGGTTGCGGATGGGCTCGATGATGGAGGGGACGGCGGGGACTTCGACGAGCTTGGGCTTTTTGCCCTGGATTTCGTAGGCCTTCAGGTAGGTTATCCACAGGAAGGCGGTCTCCTCATAGCTGTCGCCCTGGGGGAAGCCGGGCCAGTGATAGGAGCTGAAATCCTCGTTCTCCTGATGCTGGACGAAGCCGCCCCGGCTGTCGTGGGCCCGCAGGCTCCACATCAGGGTGCCGGCGATGCCGTTGGCGATGGCTTCGTCGTACATGGCGCTCATATCGTCCAGGGGATGGAAGCCGAATTCCCCGACGATGGCCGGTTTTCTGTCCTTGGTGGTGTTGCGCAAATCCCGGCATTCCTCCACGAAGGTGCGGTTGGTGGTGTTGGGATAGAAGTGGTGGGACACGATGTCGATGTTCTCGTCCTCCAGGGCCTGGTCACGGACCCCGAAGAAGCCGTCCAGCACCAGGTGGTTGCTGTCGATGCTTTTGAGGAAGGCGGCAAGCTCCCGCATCCATTTGTTATACACCACGTTGTTCCCCGACAGCTCGTTGCCGCTCTCCCAGGCGAGGATGGCGGGGTCGTCCTTGTATTTGACGCCGGTGATGGTGTTGGTGCGGTTGAGGACAGTGGAAACAAAGTTCCGGAAGGACGCCTGTACCTCATCGTTGGACAGGAAGGTGGTCATGTCCTGGTCCTTGTCCCCCGTGGCCTTGATGCCGAAATAGGAGAGAAAGGCGGGGACGCCGCCGTTGTAGGTATAGGGATCGATGAAGGGGATGATGAGCCGCACCCCGTATTTGTGGCAAAGGGCCAGGAGATTGTCCAGCCGGACAAAGGCGGTTTCATTGTATTCGTCCTTGCCCAGGATATATTTTTCCTGGTTGCTGCCTTCGGTGGCGGAGCGCACCGAGAAGGTGTAGGTGCGCATCACCTGACCGCCCATCTGGGCCACCGCCTTGACGAGATCCTCCTGCTCGAAGGGAGTGCTGTCCAGAGCGGTGGGGCCGTTGACGGAGATGAAACGGAGTTCCCTGTCCCCGTCCATCAGCTTGTCGCCCTGCCGGGTGATGAAGCCCATCTCCGGATTGAGCTCCAGCGGGGAGTCGTCGTAATCGATGCCGTCGTCCGGCGCCTTGTAGACGGGCAGCTCATAGCCGTCGGACGGCGGGGGCGGCTGCGTGGAGGACGACGGGGAGCCGGACGAGGTCCCGTCCGCGCTCTCCGGGGAGGAGGCGTCGGGCTTGCTTTCGCAGCCGGCGGTCAGCAGAAGGGCTGCGGCGGCCAGGAGGGCCGCGGTCTTTCTCATGGCTTTCATGGATGGTTATCTCCTTTCCCTGGGCGGTCAGTCCCCGCCATCGAATCTCTGGATGTTGGAGGGGGCGGATATCCGGCTTCCGGACACGGCCCGCACCCGGTAATACCGTACCCCCTTGCCGTCGGGGTCGGCGCAGTAGGGCGCTCCCTCCGGGGCGCCGTCGGTGATGTCCCGCCGGACGACGGAAAAGCCCTCGGCCTTGTCTGTCATCCGTTCGAGAATATACTTCTCCGCGCCGGTGGAGCCGAGGAAGCGGATATTCTCCGCGCTGTGAATGGGCAGGAGGAAGGGCGGATCGGGCTGGCAGGCGACAGCCTGCGTGCCGTTTATGCGATGGGACATGCGGGAGATGAGGCTGACCAGGGCCTTTTCCTCATAGACGTCGTTCTCCGCGTAGCCGGGGATATGGTAGGTGCAGTAGGTCTCGTTTTCCCGGTGGTGGCGGATGCCGCCGTAGACGCTGTGCTGGCGCAGGCTCCACACCAGGGCGCCGGTGACGGGCGAATCCACCACATGCTGCAGGAAGGGCTCCAGCTCGGCGACGGTTTTGAAGCCGAATTCCCCGACGATGAAGGGCTTTTTGCCCGCGGCCACGTTGTACCAGGTGTCCGCCTCCTTGATGAAGTCCGGGGCGTGGAAGGGATACATATGGGTGGAAACGATGTCGATATTGGGATCGGTGAGGGCCGGGCCGCGGACGCCGTAGAAGCCGTCCAGCACCAGATGGTTCTGATCCACGCTCTTGATGTGGGCGGCGATTTCGGCGGCCCAGCCGTCGTACAG
>CAKTXU010000425.1 GCA_934630995.1 uncultured Eubacteriales bacterium | reverse complement strand
ACATCGGCGAGAGTCTGGGGCTAAGGGAAAATACCGTCCATCAGCGGTTGGCGCGTCTGCGTCTGAAGGTACGCCGGCTGATCAGCGACGTCATGGAGGAGTGGGATATCGACTGAGTAAAAATAATCCGGCAAATATGTGTCAGTATTTCACTTTATCCGTACTACCTGTATGGAAGCAGGAGCTGACGGAGGCGCGGCGGCCGTTGCCGGGTGGAACAGCGCGCTTTTCCGGAAAGGGATGGGCATCAGCATGGGGGATAAATGCGAATGGATAAAGGCGCTGACGGCGTTGCTGGAGGACGGTTCCCTTTCCGTATCCAGAAAAGAACTGGATACGCTTATGGAGGAGGAGCTGGACAGGCCAACAGAGGAGTTGGACGCCGATTTTCTTGCGGCATGCACGGCCACCCTGCTGGAGCTGGAGGGAGAGGCGGGTGCGGTTCCTCCGCCATCCGCCGCGCCGATACCCTGCCGTGGCAACGGCCACAAAACGACACGGTGTAAGCGGCGCTGGAAGCGGGTGCTGCTGGCGGCGGCAGTCGTAGCCGTGGCGGCCTCATTCTCTCTCGTCTCCGTGACGGCCACGAGGAGGCAGGTGGATGTAACCAGTGATTTCATACAAGTTTCTGAGGAATTTATCCACATTGATTTCAGCGCGGCACCGCAGCCGGAAACACGCTGGGAGGTTCCCTCATCGCCGCTCATCGAGGAACTAAAGGCCAATGGTTTCGATACCGGTCCGGTGCCGACCGCGTTGCTGGAGGAGTATTCGGCGGGTCCTGTCCAATATCAGACGGCGGAGCATGCGCGGGCGGCCACATGGACGATGGAGAGGGGCGGCGACCAGCTGACCATCCGCATTACCCGCTTCGAAAGTCCGGACCTGCTGAAAACCAACCTCAATGGGACGGTGCGGAAGGTCAAGGAAATGACTGTCCGGGGCCTGACCGTGGTGGCTGCGGAGATGGAGGAATACACGGCCCTTGTCTTTGCGGACAGGCTGACCGAATACTGCATCCAGATGCCCTATTCCCTTAATCAAGCCATCAAAATAGCGGAATCCATTCGGTAAATAATGCATCGACGTGCGGACTTATAAACTGACAAAGGCGCAAAATGCCTCACTGGCATTTTGCGGCGCCTTTTTGTGCGTCCAATGCGGATGGGTTAAAAATGTTATATAAATCCGAAGCAATTTATATTTTCTGTACGATATGATGAAGATATACTGGAGATGCAACAGCTTGAGACAGTCAGGGAAAGGCTGATAAGGAGGATTCGCCATGATGAACGTGATGAAAAAAAGCGCTGCCCTGTTCGGTGCAGCGGTGCTGGCGGCGGTGGGCCTGACGGCTTGCGGTCCGGGAGGAGGCGGCAGCAGCAGCCAGGATCCGGGGAAAAACGTCGCCAGCGTGTGGGATCCCTATACCCCCTATGACGAAACCATTTCCTTCACCAAGGGGACGACGGTTCTGGGGACCGGCGGCCTGCCGGATGGGGACAGCTATGAAAACAACGTCTTTACCCGGTATCTGCTCAAAACCCAGAATATTAAAACCGTGGTGGAATGGGAGGTAGACAGCAGCACCTACGATCAAAAGGTGGCGCTGAGCATCGCCAGCCGGCAAATCCCCGACGTTTTGGTGGTCAACCGTTCCACCTTCAAGCAGCTGGTGGAGAACGATCTGGCCGCCGACATGACCGAGGCCTATGAAAAATGTATTTCCCCCTTTCTGAAGGAACAGCTGGACGGTTACGGGGAAAAAATCTTCACCGAGCTGACGGTGGACGGCAAGCTGATGGGACTGCCTAGCCCCAGCCTGAACGACTGCCACAACGTTTTATGGATCCGTAAGGACTGGCTTGACAAGGCGGGACTTGCCGTGCCGGAAACGGTGGACGATGTGGGGCGGGTGGCCAAAGCCTTTATCGATAAAAAGCTGGGCGGAGACAGCACGGTGGGGCTGACCACCGTCAGCGGCCTGTATAACGGCTATAATACCGCCTGGGGGTTGGATACCGTTTTCTCGGCCTTCAGCGCCTATCCGGGCGAATGGCTGGAGCTGAACGGCAAGGCGGCCTACGGCTCCATTCAGCCCGAGGTTAAGACCGCTTTGACTAAAATGCGGGAGTGGTATGCCGGCGGCATCCTGGACAGGGAATTCGCCGTACGGGACGAGTCCGGCCGTCAGTCGCTGATAGGTTCAGGAAAATGCGGCATGTATTTCGGCGTGTGGTGGCCCTCCAACGGCGTTCCCGACTGCGTGGAGCTGGATAAATCCGCGGAATGGATTGCCGTGAGCGCGCCGGTGGGCGCGGACGGGAAGCTCCATGCGGCGGAGCACGATCCTCTCCAGAAGATTGTGGTGGTCAGTAAATCCTATTCCCATCCCGAGGCCATCGTCAAGGCGCTGAACGCCGGTTACGACGCCTTGCGCTGTAATCTGGACAATCCCTATGCCGACCAAACTCGGGAGGCCTATGATTACTTCTACAAAACCTCTCCCCAGGCATGGG
>CAKTXU010000424.1 GCA_934630995.1 uncultured Eubacteriales bacterium | reverse complement strand
CCTTAAAATAAAGCAGCTTGCCCACGAAGGGATCGACGATTGATTTGAAGACGACGGCCGCCGTCTGCGCGCTGTCGTTGACCGACAGCTCCATCGGTTCACCGTTGAGATCCACGCCCGACTCCCCCGCCACCGTCTCAGCCCAGGGAGCCAGCCAGATGAGTCCGCTCAGCAGCTGATCCACCGCCTCAAGCCCATAAGCGGAGCCGCAAAAGACGGGAGCTATCTCGCCCTTGCGCACGCCCGAAGCCAGCCCCATAATCAACTCGTCGGGGGTGAAGGCCTCGCCGGAAAAATACTTCTCCATCAGCTCCTCGCTGGTTTCGGCCACCGCCTCGTTGATGGCGGTGCGCAGGCCGTCCAGCCGATGCCCCATATCGGGAATCGGCACCTCCGCGCCCTTGCCGTCCTTGTACGCATAGGCCTTGTACTCCAGGAGGTTGATGTAACACTGCACCTGGTGATCCACCACATAGGGCACCACGATAGGACAGACCATGGGGCCGAACTTGGCCTTCAGTTCCTCGAACACCTTGTAGAAATCGGCGTTTTCATTGTCCAGCTTGTTGATGAAGAACAGGGTGGCGATCCCCTTCCGCTGGGCGGCGCGGAAAGCCTTGTCCGCCCCCACGGTCACGCCGCTCTTGCCGGAAATCACCACGACCGCGCTGCCCGCGGCGCGTATCCCCTCGCTGAGGCCGCCCGAAAAATCGAACAGGCCGGGGGTGTCCAGCAGGTTCATTTTGGTATCCTTCCATTCCACGGGAAGCAGCGCCGTGGATACCGAAGCCTTCCGCCGGATTTCCTCAGGGTCAAAATCGCAGAGAGTATTGCCGTCGGCAACCCGTCCCAGACGGTCGGCTTTGCCGGTCAAAAAATAGGCAGCCTCCGCCAGTGAGGTTTTTCCCGTGCCGGCGTGGCCGACTAGAGCGACATTGCGGATGTTCTTGGCACCGTACTGTTTCATTGCGTGATTGTCCCCTTTCCTGTATACCGAACGAAATTCGAACAATTTCGGCGGATTCTGAGCTATTATGTACAAATTATGAACAACTCAAATGTTGTACTTTGATAATTATATCCTATCCCGCACGACGTTTCAACCACTAAATTTGAATAAAAGAAAAAATCACCCACTACCACAAGGATAAGCGGGTGATTTTGGACAGGCTGCACAATTGCTTTGGCAAGCCCTCAAACCTTTTTGAAGAGAGGCGGCAGCCAGGACAGGACGGACCAGCCCAAAAGCCAGCCCAGCATATACAGAGGGGGCAGCGCGCGGCCTGTGGCAAAGGCGAGAAAAGCGCTGAGGGCAAAGCCCAGAGCCGCGCCGATGATTTGGACGGCAACCGCCGCCCCGATACCTGTGCGCAGCCGGCGGCAGCTGGTCACAGCCGCCGCCATGCCCTCCACCCGGCCGTTGGAGGCCAGCACCGCGCCGGGAACTTCCGTCTCCTGCCGGGAGATCAGGCGTTCATAGGCGCGGCCGGCGGTGACGCCCATGATTTCCGTATAATAGCTGTCGAGCTCGAAGGTGTCGCAGACCAGTTGTTCGGTGACATTGGGATCACAGGTACGCACCAGCAGGGTGATCCCCGCCTTTTGCAGCTCACGGAGGGATTGGCGGATACCCTCGTCCGCTACATAGCTGACCACAAACATGGCGGACAGCTCACCGGCGGTAGACAAATACACCAGGCGGCGCTCCCCCTTGGCATAGCGGTTCTCATAATCCCGGGAGGGCACGTCCACCCCGTGATTTTCCAGCAGCCGGCGGTTACCCACCAGGACGCGGCGGCCGCTGACCCAGCCGGACAGACCCATATCCTGTTCATACACCAGGGTATCGACCGACGGGAGCATGTCCGTCTTATTCTCGATAACCCGGCGGAACACCCCCGACAGGGGGCCCCCCGCCGCAATGGAAACCGCCGCGGCATCCAGCAGAGCCCGGTCTATCCGGGCGCCGGAGAAGGTCTTGATGCCATGCAGCAGCACATCCTCGCTGGGAAACAGCTCCTGTGCGTCCACCGCAATGGCGTGGAGGCTGCCGAATTCCTGTACCGCTTCCCAGCCGATGATCATCGCGCCCTTTCGCAGGGTCCGGCGCGCCGCCCGGAGCAGGGGAAAATTGGAAACCATCAGGGCCGCCGCCGGAGAGGAGAGGCAGAACGCCCCCACGCCGATGGCCGCCGCCTCCCAAGGACCGGCCTTGCCCAGCAGGGCGGCGCCCACGCTCAGAAGCACGCTGGCCAGAAAGGCCAGGGGGATATACGCGCGCATGGCGCGGTCGCTGCCGTCGTCCCCATAGGAATTGGCCAGGAAATTCTGCAGAAATCCGGCTTTTTTGAAATACGCTACCTCAGGCTCGCCCAGCGCCACGGCAGAGCGGCCGATTTCCACCGCCGTCTGGGGATCGTCCACCCGGCGCGCGGCGTATTTGTCCGCGGGATGGGACACAAAGCGGAAATTGCCGCTTATGCGGGACAGGCGCATCTGCCGCCCCACGGCGCCCAGAAG
>CAKTXU010000423.1 GCA_934630995.1 uncultured Eubacteriales bacterium | reverse complement strand
AGATGTGCAGGGCCGGTTTTTCAGTTCTCCGCTGTTTCCCAATACAGAAGCGATACGTTTTATCCGCCCGATTCCGCTCCAAAGCCACACCGTCACAGTCCGGATAAGACCACCATGTAAAAAAGCGTATATCTTCCGCTATAGTCTTTTATTTGGCGGGCTTCTTCTCTTCCTCCTTTACCGTCTCGCTGACGATGTATTTGGGACGTCCCTTGACCTCCTCATATATCTTGGCGATGTAGTGGCCGATGATGCCCAGACTCAGCATAATGCAGCCGCCGATGATGAGCAGCAGCAGGATGACGGTGGTAAAGCCTTCGATGGCCCGGCCGGTAAAATATCGGACCAGGGTTTGAATTCCCAGAATCACCGACGCGGCGATCAGGACAACTCCCAGGATGGTGACCAACTGGAGGGGGACTGCGGTAAAGGAGGTGATATTGGAGGTGGCGTAGCGCAACAGGCTGGAAAAGGACCACTTGCTTTTCCCGCATACCCGCTCGGCAACGGTGAATTCCACCTTGGTGGAACGGAAGCCCGCCCAAAAAGACAGCGCCCGGAAGAATGTCTTTCTCTCCGGCAGAGAAACCAGCACATCCACCACCTTTCGGTCCAGCAGCTTGAAATCGGAGGAGGAAGCCATATCGATTTTGGCAAACCGGCTGATGAGCTTATAAAAAAGTCCCGCCGACAGCCGGTAGGCTAGGCTCTCCCGTCCACGGCTGGATTTGACGCCCTCCACCACCTCATAGCCGTCCTGCCATAGCCTGTACATCTGCGGGATAACCTCCGGCGGATGCTGGAGATCGCAGTCGATAACCACGCAGCATGCGCCTCTTGCCGCGTTCAGTCCGGCGAAAATCGAGGCCTCCTTGCCGAAATTCCGGGAGAAGCGGAGCCCCTGAACGCGGGGATTTGCCTCCGCGGCTTGCCGGATGCGGGCATAGGTGCCGTCCCGGGAGCCGTCGTCCACAAACACCAGCTCATAGGGTATCCCTTCCTCTTCCAGAATAGCGGACAGCGTTTCCGCCGTGCGGGGAATATTCTCTTCCTCGTTATAGGAGGGAATGATTATCGACAGCAACTCCATATGTCGTCACCCTTTTCATCCGAATATGCAACAAAACCCGTGGAAGAATGCACTGGTTATTTGTGTGTCGAAGGGAGGTCAATCCTGCTCGTCCAGCGTCAGCTCATAGGAGGGCAGGAATTCTTCCAGAAAGCAATCGGCGGCCGGCAGCCCCATGGCCCGGATGGCCTCTTCCGTAGAGCGGCGGGCCGAAGCAAATTCCCGGTTGCCCTGGGTTAGCTCCTCCACGCACTTGATGAGAGCCGCCAGCTTGTCCGCCGCCTTGACGATGCGGCTCTCCTCCGCCCAACGGCCGCCGGGGAAGAACAAGGGGCGGTAATCCTCGCGGATATCCTCCGGCAACATGGAAAGCAGCTTGTCCGCCGACACATCCTCCACCTGCCGGTAAGCGTCCCGGATGGCGGGGTTGTAATATTTGACGGGTGTGGGCAAGTCCCCGGTAATAATCTCCGGGGCGTCGTGGTACATAGCCAGCAGAACGCAACGTCCTTCGTCCACCCTTCCGCCAAACCGCCGGTTGGTCAGCACCGCCAGGGCATGGGCCAGCACCGCCACGTCCTGGGAATGCTCGCAGATGTTTTCCGGGCGGGTATTGCGCATCAGCGCCCAGCGGGTGATATATTTCATGCGGGACAGCACGGCGAAAAAATGGCGGCTCATAGACTCTATCCTTTCCTGTATGGTTGACCCCATCAGTATACCATCCGCAGCGGTGGAAGTCCAGCCGTTTCCACGGCGTATGGTATATGAACTGGATAGAATGCAATTGTTTTACGAATAATGCTTCTCCACTCTCATCATTTCTATTGATTATATAATAATTTTAAATTATAATATTTGTGGGTATCATTTTAGACGGATGAGTATGATCGATTCATCCATACTTAAAAAAACGGGGGAACAAAAATTTCTACTGACTTTCTGTGGACAAAATACCAACAGGAAATTAATAATTAATCAGCAGCTTAAAAGGCACAACGAGGAAAAACAATGGTTTTAACTTGTACCTGTAGAACTCCTTCTTGCAGCTGTTTTTATTTGTCCTATAGTGATTAATTCAAAAGATATGTTTACGAGAAATAAGTTGAAGGGGAGTTTTGCATGAGATTTAAGAATATAGAAAAAAAGTCCAACCAGCAAGCCACCCGTACACCGCGCCGAAGAGCGATGTTCCGTGGTGTTCTGATTGCAATCGCCCTTCTAGTCTTGCTGAAGGCGGTGCTGTACGGGATGGCAGTGCATGGATGGTATTGTAGTCTGTTCAATGTTGGCGGACAAAGCCACACCATCCACATTCAGAATGTTCTAAGTTGCCTTACAGCGGCCTGTCTGGCCGGTCTCTTACTGCTGTCCGAGATTCGCATTTCCGGTAAGGTGTGGAGTCTGATACTGCTGACAGTCATTACATGTGCGCACGTTCTTTACATGGCCTTCTGCGCCGG
>CAKTXU010000422.1 GCA_934630995.1 uncultured Eubacteriales bacterium | reverse complement strand
CATCCGGCCAATATCGCCCGGAAGGCAGAGGTCCCCCTCTGGAGCGATCGGCATTTTGAGCTGCTGGAGCCTTATCTAAAGGCCCTGGCGGTGCTGGGACAGCGGGCCGTTACCGCTCTGGTCAGCGAAATCCCCTGGTGCGGCCAGGCGGGGTTCATGGAGCGGCGCTGTCCCACCGATTTGTACGAATATTCCATGGTTCGGGTATCCCGGCGGGTGGACGGCGGCCTGGCGGTCGATTTTTCCATCCTGGACAGGTATATCCGGCTGTGTATCCAGTGCGGTTTCCGGCCCGACAGCGAAATTGAGGTGTTCGGTCTGGTCAACGTCTGGCGGTTCGATGACTATGGCTTCGGCGGTCCGGCTCCCGACTATCCCGAAGCCATCCGGGTCCGGGTGCGGGAGACGGACGGCACCTACGGCTATCTGACCCGGGCGGAGGAAATCGATGAATTTATCCGGGCGCTGGAGGGGTTTTTCCGGGAAACCGGCCGCCTGGAGGCGGTGCGGGTGGCGGCGGACGAGCCGGCCGAGCCGGAACGGTTCCGCCGCTCCCTGGAGCATTTGCGGCAGGTGGCCCCCGGGTTCCGGTATAAGGCGGCCATCAACCATGCGGAATTCATCGGGGAATTTCGGGACGAGATCGATGATTTCGTCCCCATTTACGACTGCCTGACGGCGGAGAACGCCGTTCTGCGGGCGCTGCGGGCCTCCATGCCGGAAAAGCGTTTCCTCTGGTATGTCTGCTGCTGTCCGGCGTTCCCGAATTTCTTTCTGTCCAGCTCTCTGCTGGAGGGACGCGCCGTGGGGGCGCTGACCCTGCAAGAGGGGCTTGACGGGTTCCTGCGGTGGGATTTCACTGTATGGAACGAGGAGCCGCGGCGGGATTTGCGGTATCCGCGCTTTCCCTGCGGGGATATGAATTTCGTCTACCCCTCGGGGGATATGGCGCCGCTGCTGTCCCTGCGCTATGAGGCGCTCAGGCGGGGCATCGAGGATTATGAGCTGTTGTCGGCGCTCAAGGAGAGCGGGCGGCAGGCCCTGGCGGCGGAGCTGCTGGCGGTACTCGTCAAGGGGAAGGGGCTGTCCGGGGCCGTCCCTTCCGTGGAGAAGCTGATAAGCCTGGATCACCGCACGTACACGGAGGTCCGCCGGCGGGCCCTGGAGGCCCTCGGCTCATCGGAGACAGGAAGGTGAGAGGCACGTGGAAAACAAGAAGAGTGAGGCCGCCCGGCGGGCGGCGGCGTTCCTTTCGGCGGCGCTGATGGGGCTGTCCGGCCTGTGTCTCGCGCCGTCGGCGGCCCGGGCGGAGGAGGCTGCCGCCGGTGAAAGCGGCGGCTTCGGCAGGGCGGACGGGTATGCCGCCGATCTGGAGGCCCACGCCGGAGCGCCGGAGGCGGCGGGGACGCTGACGCTTTCGCCCGGGGCGGCGGTGCCCTCCGGGGAAGCGGACGCCGCCTTGGAAACGGTGGGCGGACGGCAGGCGCTGGCTATCCGGAAGACGGAGGGCCGGATCACCTGGCGGGTGGAGGTGCCGGAGACAGGTCTTTACCGGCTGGTGGTGGATTACTACCCCACCGACGAGAAAAACGGAGATATTGAACTGGAGGCCTGGCTGGATGGGGTCCTTCCCTTCGACGGGATGCAGCGGCTGGTCCTGCCCAAGTTGTATAAGGATGAAACCGCTGATTTTCAGCGGGACAACCGGGGGAACGACATGCGGCCCGCCCAGCTGGCCGAGACCTGCTGGATGACCGCCGCCCTGTCCGACAGCGAGGGCTATGCCAACGATCCCTACCTGTTTTATCTGGAGAAGGGGAGCCACACCGTTGAGATAATTCCCCTCAAGCAGTCCTTCGCCCTCGGGGAGCTGCGTATGGAACCGCCGGAGAAAACCCAGGATTACGCCGACTATCTCGCGGGGCACCGGGGCAAGCCCGCCGACAACAGCGGGGCGATTTACCCGGTGGAGGCGGAGAAGCCGCTCAGCAAAACCTCCTCCATGCTGTATCCGCTGTCCGATCGCTCCAGCCCCGCCACCAGTGAGTCCCATCCCACCCAGATACGGCTGAATACCATAGGCGGTGAAAACTGGAAGGGCTCCCAGCAAACCATCACCTGGCAAATTGTGGTGGAAAAGGATGGATTTTACCAGCTCGGTTTCCGCTTTAAGCAGAATTATCTGCGGGGCATGCCCGTCAGCAGGCGGATTGAGGTGGACGGCGGCGTCCCCTTCGAGGAATTTAAGCAGGTGACCTTTCCCTACAGCGTGAACTGGCAGACCGGCGCGGCCGGAAACAATGAGGACGGCGGTCCCTATCTGCTCTATCTGACCGCCGGAAAGCATGAAATTTCCATGACTCCCACTATGGGGGAGCTGGCCCGCCCGGTGGAGCAGGTCAGCTACGCGGTTTACCGTCTCAACGATCTCTACCGCCGGATTATCATGATAACCGGCGTGACCCCCGACGCCTACCGGGATTACACCCTGCAGGAGACGGTTCCCGGCCTGCCCGGCGAGATGGGGGAGCTGGCCG
>CAKTXU010000421.1 GCA_934630995.1 uncultured Eubacteriales bacterium | reverse complement strand
CGAAAGGACATTTTTTAGTCTATCCGGAACTCCTCCTCGTCATAGGCCGGCATGGAGGGCTGGCGGAAAGGAACCCGTTTTAGAGGATCATACTCGAACTTCCGGCAGTGGTGGTAAAGCGGCATGACCCCCCGCTTTTCGCACAGCACCGCATTGCCGTCGAAGGAACGGCGTCCGTGAACGCAATGCTCGCAGGACGGCTGTATCGTGTTTCCATATAATTTGCGGCGCATGGCCGTCCCCCGCTTTCTGCGGCCAGAAGCCGCAGAGACAGTATATCACAGTTTTCGACGCTTTTCCAGGGAAATTTTCACCTGGCCCTCCTTCCCCGCCGTCGCCAGCAGAAGCATCCCGCACATCAGCAGCAGGGCCACCGAGCCCACCACGGAGGTGGAAAAGGGGCTGATGACGACACCCACGGACGGAGAGAAGGTTTCCACCGAAAAGGGCAGAAAATGAAACAGTATCATCGTCAGCAATCCGCCCAGTGCCGCGTGAACCGCACGGGCGGCAAAGAAGCCCCGGCCCATGATTTTTTCCTCATGCAGGGTAGCTGCCAGCTGACAGTGGACCGACAGCCCTCCCCACCCCAGAGCCATGCCGAGCAGCAGGGGGGTCAGCGATCCGGCATGGGCGGCCTCCACCGCGCCGCAGCTGACCTCGAGCAGGCAGGGGAATAGGCAGTCAAAGGCGCGGGTGTCCGCCCCTGCCATGGAAAAGGGCAAGGTGAGCAGGTGTTGGATCAGACCGGTTATTCCCGACACGTCGCAGAGGGACAGCAGCGCGGCGAAAAGCACCACAAAGCCGCACATATACAGCAGCGAGCGGCAGGCGGCGTTGACCGACTCCACGAAGGCGGACGCCGCCGCCTGCCGGGGAACCGGTATTGCTTGCGTCACCGCCTCTTTTTTCTCCTTTTTGTCCGGGCCGTCCAGCAGACGGCCCCCAATCCCGATGAGCAGGGAGGCCGCGACATGCGCGCCGAAGAGAGCGACGCCCATCTTCACATCGCCCAGCATTCCCGCCCCCACAGCGCTGATGATGAAGGCGGGACCGGCGTTGACGCAGAAGCGGAGCATCCGCCGCCCCTCCCCGCGTGTTATCTGCCCCGAACGCACCAGCTCTCCCGCCGCGATACCGCCGGCCGGATATCCTCCCACGAACCCCACCAGAATCCCCGCCGCGCAGCAGCCGGGCAGACCGAAGAGAAACCGGGTCGGCCTCTCCAGCCGCCTGCCCAGCGCCCGGCTGATTCCGGAGCGCACCAGGAAGCCCGCCAGCACCAGGAAGGGAAACAGGGACGGGATAATCACCGTCGCGCAGATGGACAACCCCCGGCTGACGCCCGACGCCACCGCCGCGGGCCACACAAGCAGCGACGCGGCCGCCAGAACCAATAAAAAAAACTGGCAGCCGGTCTTGACAGCCGATTTCCGGATCGTTTTAACAAACATATCGTTTCCCATTCCTTTCTGTCCGCGACGGCAACCTGCCCGCCCCGGTCCGTCGGACAAGGCTTCTCCCTCCATATATAAGCGCCCGGGCCGGAAAATATGACAAGCTGCCGGCGCAAACCGGCTGGAAATCCGCATGAACTTTTTGACCGGCGCATATGGTAACGTAGGACGATTGCTAAAAAAGGAGTGTGGCGGTATGGCGAGACGGGTAAAATCACGGGCGCCGGACGGCCGGATGGCCCGGGTATCCCGAAGGGTCGAGGAGGCGCTGGAGCTGCCCACAGGCTCCCTGAGCGGCATGGCCCGCGTGGAGCTGACCGGCAACCGCCGGGCGGTGGTCGAGGGCTGCCGGGGAATTCTGGAATACGAGGACGACACCATCCGGCTGAACACCACCAGCGGCATTGTTCGTTTTATCGGCCGGGATCTGGGGATGAGCTGTCTGACTGAGGACAGCGCCGTGGTCACCGGCTGTATTCTTTCAGTGGAATTCCTGTCCTGAAAATACGGGAGGCGTCGGTATGTTTTTCATTCAATTTCTCCGCTTTTTGCGCGGATGGATCTGGTTTGAGGCCGAGGGCGGCTTCCCTGAGAGGATGCTGAACCTGGCCGCGAGGGCGGACATCGGCCTGTGGAACACCTGCCGCCAGGGGATTGTCCTCAAGGCCTGCTGCTTTGCCCGGGATTACAAGAAATTGCGTCCCTTTGCCCGGAAGGCCGGATTGCGGCTGCGGGTAAAGGAACGGCACGGCGTCCCCTTCTTTCTCCACCGGTATCACGCCCGGGCGGGGATTGTTGTGGGCTTTGCCGCCTACGCCGTCCTGTTGCTTCTGCTCTCCCAGCGGATTTGGGTGGTGGACGTGGTGGGCAACGATACGGTGCCGGACAAGGATATCCTGGAGGTGGTGGAACCGATGGGCGTGGAGCACGGCCGCCTCCTGGAATCGCTGGATATCCCCGCCATCCAGCTGACCGCCCTGCAAAAAATCCCCGGCATCTCCTGGCTGACCGTTAATCTCAGCGGCAGTGTCGCCCGTGTGGAGGTCAAGGAGCGCACCCTCCCCCCCGAGCCGTCCGATCCCA
>CAKTXU010000420.1 GCA_934630995.1 uncultured Eubacteriales bacterium | reverse complement strand
GTCATGGAGGAAATGATCACGATAAGCAGAACGCTGACGCCGGTAATGAACAGAGAATTGGCGAAGGAGCGGAAAAAGTGCATCTTTTCAAAGGCGCGCACGAAGTTGTCGAAGGTGACGCCCAACGGATCTACCAGGTTCATGGTATACCGCAGGATGCCGCGGGTGGTCTTCAGAGAGTTGACCAGAATCAGGAAAAAAGGCACCATATAAACCGCCAGAAGCAGGAATAGGACGACGGTTTTGACAATGCGGAATACCCTGGCGCGGGTTCCGCCGATGGTCTGCTTCGACATTATGCATCCACCTCTTTCCGTTTCATCAGGAGCACCTGGGTGATGGTGATGGCGGCGACCACCACAAAAAGGATCAGGGCTTCCGCCTGACCGACGCCGTATTCCTTGGATACGAAGGTCTTCTGGTACACGTGCATGGCGGCCATTTTGGTGGAGTTATAGGGGCCGCCGCCCGTCAGGGAAAGGTTCAGGTCATAAACCATGAAACAGCGCTGGATGGACAGGAACAGACAGATGACGAAGGAGGGCACCATCAGCGGCAGGACGATATAGCGGGTGGTCTGGAAGCCTGTGCAGCCGTCGATGCCTGCCGCCTCCAGCATGTCCTTGGGGACACCGGTGAATCCCGCTACATAGATGATCATCATATAGCCCGAATACTGCCAGACCGTCACCAGCACCATGGCCCAGAAGGCGCCCGTCGGATCGTTGAGCCACGACCTTGACAGGAAGTCCAGCCCCAGCATCTGACCGAAGGGCACCATCGCCCGGGAAAAAACGAACTGCCAGATAAAGCCGAGGATAATGCCGCCTATCAGATTGGGAGTAAAGAAGGCGGAACGCAGAAAATTCTGCCCTTTGATGCCGCTGGTCAGCAGATACGCCAGAATAAACGCGATGGCATTGATGAGCACCACCGAACACAGTACATACAGGATGGTCTGGCCAAGGGACTGCCAGAATTCGCCGTCGGTAAAGGCCTTAGCGTAATTGTCGAAGAAGACGAAGCCGGGACTCGGATTGATACCGTTCCAATCGGTAAAGGTCAGCACCACCCCGTAAATCAGCGGAATCACCACCACCGCCAGGAAAAGCAGGGCGGCGGGCCCGGCAAAAATCAGAAACAGCTTCAGGTTGCCCCACTTGCTCTTTTCATTCATGGTCATCACTCACCCTCTCGATTCAGTCAGGCTTTGCTTTTCCAATAGCTCTGGATTTCCGCGGCCAAACCCGCGCGGTCGGTCTGACCGGCCATGTATTTCTGCATGTAGGCCCCCACATAGGACCAGTGGTCGGAGGGAAGCATGGGGCCGAAAATCGTCCTGCCCGCATCCACATATTGCTTCAGGCTGCGCCCCAGCGGGTCGGCGGGCTCCAAGGTGATGTTGCCGAAGGCCGGCACCATCTGCAGGTCCTCCACCATGGTCCTCTGCCCCTCCTCCTCATAAACCAGCCAGTTGAGGAAGTCCTTCGCCGCCTGCTGCTGGGCAGGAGTAGCCTTGACCTTGTCGATGATGATCTGCTTGGAGCCGGTGCCTATCATGGTGCTGTTGACGAAATCGCTTTCGTCGTTCCCCAAAGGCAGCGGCATCATCCCCAGCTCCGGCTGTACGGGCAGGCCGATGAGAAACGCCTCCAGATTGGGCCATGCCCAGTTGCCGTTAAACCAGAAGGCCACGTCCCCGTCGGTCAGATAGGAGGGATCCACGGCGTAATCGGCGGCGAGGGGATCCGCTTTGTAATAGTTATACTGCAGCAGCAGGTCAAAGGTATCCATGAACTGCTGAAACCGCTTATTCTGCGCCAGCGCCTCCCGTCCGGAGGGCAGCGAGGCGATAAAACCGTCTACCTCCCCGGTTTCCTCCGACTGGGATTCATAGATAAAGCCCGCCAGATGCGCTCCCAGGGACCAATCCTCCTTGGTGATGGCCACCGGAGTCAGGCCCTTGGCCTGCAGCCGCTCAAACAGCGCCTTCAGTTTGTCGTAGGTGTTGTATGCCTTTGGATCGAAGACGATACCCAGCGTATTTTCAATGGCCGTCTTATTATAAATTAAGCCTTTCCCCTCCACTCCCATGGGAAAGCTGTAGACCTTGCCATCCACACGATAGACATGGTCGTCCGCGTCGGCCACCCATTTTTCGCCCGTGAGCTCCAGGGCTTTGCTCTCCGCCAGTTGAATCATATCGGTGGTATCCAGCATGGCCATCGTCGGCGGATTGCCAGAGGTGTACATCTGAGAGATTTTTTCAAAGGGTGAGGTTCCCGCCGGGGCGGCGATGATCTCCACAGTGATACCCGTGCGCTTGGAGTAGGCCGCGGCCACATCCTCCAGCGCCCCCTGGATTTCCCCCTTGGAATTCAGAAAGGTGATGACTTTGTCCGAGCCCCCCGCCCGGCTGCAGCCCGCCGGCAGCGCCGCCAAGAGACACAGCGCGGTTGCGGCTATCCTTCGCAGAAGTTTTCCTTTCACGACGTTTCCCCCTTTTCGATAGACGGCATTCAGCCGGTTACGAGTGCTTGAT
>CAKTXU010000419.1 GCA_934630995.1 uncultured Eubacteriales bacterium | reverse complement strand
TTTCTCTCAATAATAACGGATCGACTACAGAGATAATCATATCAAGAAGAGGTGGTGTATCCAATGAGCTTTTAAAGCACGCCTATGTCCGAAAAGGACTAGGTAATTTGGTTTTTTAATGTGTACCGGCAGCATAAAAAAGGCCCGGAATCAACTGATTCCGGGCCTTGGCGCGTCCATATATTTTACGCCGCGGCCTTCAGCTCCTGCGGATTGGCGACGGCGCCCGCGAAGCTCAGCGCGCCGGTGGTTTTGTCGACAATGGCGCAGAAGAAGGGCCGGTCTGCCCGCATCCGTTTCACATCGGGATTGTCGGCGCTCATGGGAATCATCACATTTGTGGCAGCCGCGGCCCTGGTTCCCAGTTCCCCCACCTCCAGCACCGCCTGATGCACGACATCGCTGATAGCGGCCATATTCCTCAGCTCACCGCTCAACATGCCGCCGAAGTCCGCACACCCCATTTCAAAGGCGCGGGACATTCCCAGCGCCTTGAGGGTGTCCGTCAGCCTCTTGCTGTAGTTCATCGTAAACTTGGGTAGGCAGAGGGAAACCTCCGCCTCCTCCATGCCGGCGAGCCATCCGGCTATCGTGTCCTCCTCCATATCCTCCAAAAGGCCGTCCAGGCCCGTCGTTCCGTCCTTGGGCAGGACCACCAGCATGGCGGTGCGGCCGTCCTTATAATCGAGGAGAGTGGCGCTGACACGGGCATCCTCATACCAGCCCTGCCGGGCCTTGCGGCTCATCATGGGAATGGCGATATCCCCGTCCGCGCCGCGGAAGAGCTGATCCGGCAGCGTGTAGTCAAAAGGCGCTGCCCATTCCGCCTCAAACAGCAGGGTATTGACGAGGAGCATAAAGGTGTTCGGATCCACCGATTCCACCATCTTTTTGATCATGCCGTCGGTGTTTTCCTCCACCCAGCCGTTGACGGCCGGAGGCAGGGTATCGTCAAAGGGATGCGGGGAAACCAGCGCGCCGTAATACTCCTTGTTGACGCCCAGGAAGGTGGGACGGATGACGTCCCGGCAGGTATCCCGGAACCAGATGCCGTTGGATAGCTTGAAGCTGTTTGCGGGATTGCCCGACAGCAGCGACTGCAGCTCCCGGTTACCCTTCCGCAAATCCTCCAGATTGTCCGCCCCCAGCAGGGACAGGGCTTCGCTCAGCGTGTCCCCCTCCATCCCCTCGGCGGTCATGCCCAGGGCCAGATAGACGCTGGCCGGGGAGAGAAAAACGCCGTCCCTGGTCGCTTCGGTCTTGTCGCTCCGGCTGTCGGTATACAGGGCTTTGAGCAGAGCCGCCGTGAACGCGTTGTAGCCCTGCAGATACTCCCGGGCGAGGGCGTCCGGCGGCGTCAGGCCGCTGAGCCGGCCGGTCGTCTCTCCCAGCCCCGCCACCGGCAGCCCTTCCGCGGGCGCAGAGCCGTCGGAGGCGGGCGCTGTTGCTTTTACCGGCACGGAACCGGCTTCATTGCCGGAAGAACACCCCGCGGCGGGGATGAGGAACGCGGCGGCGAGCAGTCCCGCCGTCCATTTGCGTGCATATTTCAAACGAATCCCTCCTTTTATACCTATAGTGCCGTGGATTTCGTCTGTTGTTGCATGATTTCGCAGGAATTCTTCCGGGGGAAAAGGGAATCCTATTTTTGGATGCGGGGGGCTTCCAGGCAGCCTATGCCCACCATCATGATATTCTCGGCCAGGGTGGCAATCTCCTCGGCGCCGGTGGTCATGCCGTCGGAAAGCCATTTTTGCAGCAGCCCGATGCAGCCTGCGCTGACGAAGGCGTAGAAATAGTCGATCTCCTTCGGGGTGGCGGCTGCGAAATACTTGGAATAGGCCTCCACGCACCATTCCCGGCCGATGTTGATGAGGCGCAGGGCAAAGGACTTATCGCCGTAATCCCCCAGGGTCACGGTGCAGAGGTCGGCATTATCCTTGAGGCACTGGAAGATGCCGGCGGTGATTTTTACCGGCGTCGGGCTGCCGCCGTCAGCCGTCAGCAGCGGCTCCAGAGCTTTCAGGAAATCCTCCAGCATCTCCTCCTCCATCTGGTGCAGGAGATCGTAGATGTCGGTGTAATGGGCGTAAAAGGTGCCGCGGTTGATGCCCGCGGCGGCACACAGCTCCTTGATGGAGATGCTCTGAATGGGTTTTGTCCGCAGCAGGTCGGTGAAGGCCCGGCGGATCAGCATTTTTGTCACACGGGTGCGATGATCGGCAGTTTTCGGTTTCATCGGTTTGCTCCTTTTTATGAATGCAAATGAAATTTTTTGTGAAGCCGCCCCGTCAACCGACAGTTTCTGTCGGTTATGTCGGTTAACATAGCTTCAGCCGCCATTCTGCCGCTTGCCGGGTTCGGCCTCCTCTAGTATAATACAGATGAGGAACAAAAGCAACACGGTGTCTGTTAATGGGAAAGGGTGTCCTTTATGAAAAAGATATATATCGTGACCGGCGCGGCCGGCCATCTGGGCGGCACCATTGTCCGGATGCTCAAGGGAACGGACTGCGAGGTCCGGGGGCTGATTCTGCCTGCGGAGTCCGGG
>CAKTXU010000418.1 GCA_934630995.1 uncultured Eubacteriales bacterium | reverse complement strand
GTGATTGACCGCGTCGCGGATGGCCTTGCCCCGGACCTTGGTGCCCTTGACGGTGGCGTTGATATAGGCCACGTAGTTGCCGGGCTTCCCGTCTCCGTCATAGGTATCCACGGTCAGGGGGCAGCCGGTGGGATCCAGCTTTCCATTGAATTCCAGGGGACCGCCCAAATCCTTTTCCAGCTGGGCTATCAGATCGTCGTATTTCACCGTGAAGGTCCGCTCCTGGAAATTGCTCCCGCCGCCGTAGCGGCCGATGGCCTCATTGGTTTCCCAGGTGCTGGCGACGCTGACCAGATAGGGCAGGCCGGAGGAGGAAAAGACATACCGGCTGGTGGCGGTGGCGCCGCAGGAGGAGGCGTAATACAGGGACTGGGCCACCGAACGGTTGTTGATGGCGGTGGTGGCGGTCATGCTTTTGCTGGCGATTTTGACGCCGATGACCTCCAGGCAGGCCTGATAGATTTTTTGCTCTGTGGACGAGCCGTTTTTATCATACTTTTTCAGGCCCATGGAATAGGTGGCGCCGCCCGAGCAGTACTGGACGAGATAGGTGTAGGTAGCCACGGCCTGGGCCTTTTGCGCCTCCAGGTTGTCACGGCCTGGCCCCATGGCGCTGGCGCTGCCCATTTCGGTGTTGACCACCCGGGCGACAATCTCCGCCGCCTCCTCCTTATTGGAGGCGGTATAGATGTGCCCCGGGTTGTTGTTGGTATCCTCCAGGCGGAGCAGGCTGTAAAAATCCGATTCCGGACGGACGGCCGCTATCATCCCCTCAGGGGGCTTGTCCGGATCCTCCGGCGGCAGGGTGGGACGAGTGACCGTGGAGGTCGTGGACGTGGTGGTCGTCGTGGACGTGGTCGAGGTGGTGGAGGTCGTCGATGTGGTTGATGTGGTCGAAGACGTGGCGGACGAGGTCGTTCCGGAGGACCCGTCGGAGGTCGCCGACGAGGTGGCGGAGGAGGTTCCGTCGGAAGTGGCGGAGGAGGAATCCTCCGTGCCGGAGCCAGGCGAGGTTTCCGATGTGTCCGCGGAGGTGTCGGAGGACAGGGCGCTCTCCGTGGACGAGGAGGACGAGGTGGGCGCCTGGGCGCTGGTGGTGTCCTGAGGGGGGCGGGCGGTGCTGGTGGGGGTGTTGTTCGCCACCCATTCCTCAGGCATCTGTGCATTGGGGTTGGGAAGCACATCGGTATAGCGGGTCGTCTCCGGTTCGCCGGGGCGCATCATCCGGGCTGCTATCACCAGCCGGGCCCCCTCGAAGCCGGCCTCCCGCTCCGCGGTGGTGGTCAGCATCAGGAGATTGTCCCCATCCTGGAAATTGACATCCTCGTCCGAGACGGTATAGAGGGAGCGGGCCTGCAGCTCATACAGAAAATCGAAGAACTGCATTTCGTCGTCAAAGGTGTTGCGGGTGAAATCAAACTGATTCACCCCCGGATCGCCGGCGTAAAAAACGGCAAAAATCTTCCAGCGCGCATTGCGGAAGATGGTGTTCATCTCCACAACCGGATGGCTCTGCAAAAAGGACAGGCCCGTGTCGGCGTAGGCATATTCCAGCAGGGGAGAGAACATCTGGCGGCCCATACGGTTGCCGTAGATAACCAGATTGCGGTTGACCGACTCGGCGGTAAAAAAAGCGGCTTTTTTGTCGAAATAGGGGACGCCGTAGGACGAGGGCTGTCTGTCGAAGTTCACCCGGGAGTAGTCGATTGTCTGAGACTGCATTACGGGGTAATTGATGGTGGTGTCGTCCAGGCGGACCCAGCCCTTGACGTCCTTGTTGCGGGTATAAAGATTGGCGAACTGGGTGAGCATCCCTTCCGGGGCGTCCTCGGGAACGCTGCCCGCGCCGACGTTGTAAAGGTTCTTTAATTCATTGAACAGGTTCTCATTGACCATGGGCTCGACGATGAAGGTGAAGGCGGCCATCACCCCGGCTGCCAGCAACAGCAGCACCGCCAGCAGCAGGCCGCTCTTGCGGAAAAGCTCGGCCTTGCTGTCCCCCCTCCAGGGGAAAATAGAGGCCAGGACGGAGCGCTTGCGGGGCATGGCCGGAGCCACAGGGATTTCAGGAGGGGGCGGAGGCGCCAGCTCCTCCAGAAGCTCCCCACCCGCCATGACGGCTGGCATGGCCTCCAGATACCGCCGGAGGAGATCCAAGGCGTTGGAGGTGGCGATATAGCGGATATATTCCCTGTCGGCGGAGGCGGGGCCGGGCAGGATTTTTTTCACCCATACGCGCTTTTCATCGGCCAGGGCTATGTAAACCGTCCCTACCGGCTGGCCCTCTCCCGATTCCGGACCGGCCTCACCGGTGATGCTCACACCCAGGGAGGCCTTGCCCACCCGCCGGGCGCCGACGGCCATGGCCCGGGCCACCTGGGGACTGACCGCGCCGTAGGTTTTCAGCAGCTCCTCGGGGACGCCCAGCACCTCCCGCTTTATCTCCCAGGAATAGGCGGCGATGCCGCATTCAAAAACGGCGGAGGCGCCGGGCACCTCGGTCAGGCGGCCGGACAGCAGCCCGGCGGTACAGCTTTCCGCCGTGGCCACCTGCATCCCCTT
>CAKTXU010000417.1 GCA_934630995.1 uncultured Eubacteriales bacterium | reverse complement strand
GGCCGGGCGGGACAAAGCGATACCATGGTGTGCGAGGACTGTGAATTTCAGGATCACTACCTGTCCATGTCGGCAGCCGTGGCCGTCATTCTCAATGTGGACGCGGATCACTTGGATTACTTCGGCACTCTGGACAACGTTGTCGCCTCCTTTCATAAGTTCGCCTCCCAGGCCAGCCGGGTCGTCATCGCCAACGGCGATGATGAAAACACGCGCAGAGCTCTGGCCGGACTGCCGGAGGAAACGCCAATCCTTCTCTATGGATTCGACGACACCTTTGCCTGGACCGCCCGGAATGCCACCCTCCACGACGGCTCCTACGGCGAATACGATTTATACCACAACGGCGCCTTCTTCGCCCACATTCGGCTGGGCGTGCCGGGCGAGCACAATATCGCCAATTCCATCGCCGCCGCCGCCGCCGCCAATCTCTGCGGCGCCACGCCCGAGCAGATAGCAGAAGGTCTGGAAAGCTTCCACGGCGCCGGGCGGCGGTTCGAATTCCTGGGAACGGTCAATGGGGTAACCATAGCTGACGACTATGCCCATCACCCCACCGAAATCAGCGCCACCCTGGCTGCCGCCAAGGGGATGGGCTATCAGCAGGTTTGGGCGATTTTTCAGCCCTTCACCTATACCCGCACGGCACGCCATCTGGACGGCTTTGTGGATTCCCTGTCCATTGCCGACAAGGTGGTGGTCAGCGATATCATGGGGTCGCGGGAGGAAAACACCGTGCATGTCTCGTCAAAGCAGATTACCGATCGGATCCCAGGCGCCGTCTATCTGCCCACCTTCCCTGAAATCGCCGATTATGTGGCGCAGAAGGTGGAACCTGGAGAGCTGGTGTTGACCATGGGGGGCGGAGACGTTTACAAATGCGCCCGGATGATAGCCGCCCGCCTCAAGGAAAAGGAAGGCTAATGCATTCCTGGCCTCATATCGAATACGGCGCCTCGGCGGAATCCAATCATTATCAATATCAGAGGCGATAAGCATATGCAGACAAGCATCCGGGCTTATGAGCCCGCCGACCTGCCCGCTATGGTGAATATCTGGAACGCGGTGGTGACTGACGGCAACGCCTTTCCCCAAACGGAACCCCTCACGCCGGAAACGGCCTCCCCGTTTTTCAAAGGGCAGAGCTTTACAGGGGTGGCGGTAACCGGCGGCATGGTGAACGGGCTGTATATCCTCCATCCGAATAATGTGGGACGGTGCAGCCATATCGCCAACGCCAGCTATGCCGTCGACACCTATGCCAGAGGCCGGAGAATCGGGGAGAGCCTGGTTCTTCATTCTCTTGATAAAGCCCGGGAGCTGGGCTTCCGAATTCTGCAGTTCAATGCCGTGGTCCGCTCCAATGAACGGGCTATCAGGCTGTATGAGAAGCTGGGCTTCGTCCGGCTGGGTGTCATTCCCGGCGGTTTCCGCCTTGATAATGGACAATATGAAGATATCCATTCCTATTATCATTTGCTATAAGTCAAAAACGACGATTGAGAAGCCTGCGCTTGCAAGACAGCATGCGCAGGCTTTCTTGTTTTTCAGATCTTTTGCACCAAACGAACAGCTCTTGACCAGGACAGTATCCGGAATAACCCCGCAGAAATTCGAACGGCACAACCCGCAGATAACTGAAAATCATCGAAAAAGAGCAGCGGTTAACCGCTGCTCTTTTTCTCTATGAGAAGTGGGCTCAGCCCTGGGACTGCTGCCCTGCAAACTTCTGTTTCAGCTGATTGATTTTGTTCTGGTCCGCCTGTTCCATGGGATACCAGCCCTTGGCCGACATCTTCTGATAGATCCCATCCTGAATGCAGAGGCTGTCATCCAGCGCTTTATTAAAGGCTGAGTGGACATTGGCGGTGGAGGACTCAATCGTACCGTGCATATACAGGTCGCACACGCCCTTTTCAAGAAGCAGTACGCCTTCCATCAAACATTTGTCATCCATGATGCAATCTCCTTTCTTTATACCAGATTATAAAACTGCTGGAACAGTTCCTGATGCTTTGTGGCCATCTGCTGCACGAAGTTTTTCAGTTCCCCATCCTGCAGCTGCTGGGCCGTCTCCTGGCATTTGGTCTGGAGATATTTCTCATGTCCGAGCGCGTCTTCAATATACAGCAATTCCTTCGGGCTCATCTTCCGCACCTCCTCATATGATCGACAGATATGACACTCTGTCGGCCTTTAGTTTACCCCCGGCCTTCTCTTTTTATTCCCTTTGCCACACGCACTTTTTAAAAGATAAGTATAGAACTTTTGTTCTTTTTAATATATCCTTGTCCATCGTCCTCTTATATAATAAAAAATAAATTATTTTTTATTTTTAGGAGGAATATACCATGATTAGAGGCATATCTGCTGGATTAGACCATCGCCGCCGGGTTGAAATGCAAATCCAGTCCTTCACTGGAATCCATCTCCCGCTAAGGCTCGAAAACTCGCTGGCACTCATCGTTTTGGAGAAGGGAAAGCTCTTTGTCGAGCTGGATGACAACCGCACGATGCTCTCCGCTCCCGCGCTGCTCTGCCTGCATGACAGACGCCGTCTCAGGGCT
>CAKTXU010000416.1 GCA_934630995.1 uncultured Eubacteriales bacterium | reverse complement strand
GGGAGGGACGGTGGTTGTAGGGCAGGGCGAACAAATCGACGACCGATCCGCAGGAGCCCGCCTTGGGATCGGCGGCGCCGAAGACCACGCGATCGATGCGCGCGTTGATGATGGCGCCCGCGCACATGGGACAGGGCTCCAGGGTCACATACAGCGTGGAGCCGAACAGCCGCCAGCCGCCCAGCGCCCGGCAGGCGCTGTCGATGGCCTCGATTTCCGCGTGGGCCAGGGCGTTCCGACCGGTTTCACGGCGGTTTCGTCCGGTGCCGATCACCCGGCCGTCCCGGACCAGGACCGCGCCGACGGGAACCTCTCCCTCGGCGGCGGCTTCCCCCGCCAGGGATAGGGCCAGCCGCATATAGGCTTCGTCCGTTTCGGTGTACATGCCGCCCCTCCTACAATGACAGCAGGGTGGAGATAACGAAGACCCCGGCACCCAAAAGGAACAGCGGGGAAGAAAACAGGGCGCCGGCCCGCTCACCCGGACGCAGGGCGGAGCGGGAGGGCTTCAGGGGATGGAGGAGCTTGCTGCGGGTCAGGACGGCGATCAGCGTCGACAGCAGGCCGACCGCTCCGACAAGCAGAAACGCTGTGGTGATGACCATGGAGCTTTCCGCTTCCGGCAGCCCCATGGTAAAATAATCCAGCAGGATGGAAAAGGCGTTGTTGAGGAAGTGGAGGCCCACCGCCAGCCAGATATTGTCGGTCTGCACCACGATATAGCACAGGGCCAGCCCGACCAGGACGGCAAAGGGGATTTGCAGCACATTGCCGTGCATCAGCCCGAACAGCAGGGAGGAAACCAGGATGGCCATGCCGTCTCCATAAGGGCGCAGCGCCTGGAGGATATATCCCCGGAACATCATTTCCTCCAGCAGGGCGGGCAGCACCGCTATCACCAGCAGATTCAGCAGGAGGCTGACGGGCGTGTGCTCCAGCATGCTGGGCATATCGGGCATCCGGACGCCGAACATGGATAAAAAGCTCATGATGGAGGAGGCGGCGAGATTGGCGGCCATGCACATGGCCATGCCCAGCAGCAGGGCGGGTATCACGGTGCCCGCCCCAACCTTTTGGTGAGGGCGGAAGGGGTTGAGGGGCTGACGGAACAGCAGGGAGGCCAGAATCATGGGCAGCCCCATCGCCACGGCGTAAACCACGGCGTAGACGAGCATATATTTGGTGTTGCCCATGCCCAAATACAACGCGTTCGAGGCCACCGCCTCCGGATCCACCGCCCCCGCCAGCATCAGGGGGATGAGCACAACGGTGAAGGTCAGGTTCAGCAGCAGGGAGAGAAAGACCATGCCTGTGCCGATATAATTGGCGTCCCGTTTGAGATTGAGCCTTTCGGCCTGCCGGATATCCGGCCCGGTCCATCTATTGTCCATCTTTCTATTCAAACCTTTCATTTCCTATGCCTGCAAGTATTCTTATCTTACCATGTCCGCACCCGTCTGTAAACCGGTATTTGTCGAAGATTGACTTGCCGGCCTCTTTCCGGGAAGCATCCGCCTCACGCCCCCTTCCCGGGAATGAGGATTGCTTTTGCGGCCGGTTCGGGGTATGATGATACCATGAAAAACCGGCCTAGGCCATAGCTTTGCAGAGAAGGGGAAGGGAAACGATGGAAGACAGACTGCCGCCCGGCTTTGTCCGGCGGATGCGGGCGCTGCTTGGGGACGGATATCCGGCCTTCGCCGCCTCCTACCGGCAGCCCCTGCGCCGGGGGCTGCGGGTCAATCTCCTCAAGTGCGCGCCGGAAGGGCTGCGCGCCCTGTTCCCCCTTCCGCTGACTCCGGTTCCCTTTTCTCCGGCCGGGTTTGCCGTGGAGGGGGAGCTCCGGGCGGGGGCGGATCCCCTGCACCACGCGGGCGCCTACTATATGCAGGAGCCTTCGGCCATGTCGGCGGCGACGGTGCTGGATGCCCGGCCGGGGGAGCGGGTGTTGGATCTGTGCGCCGCCCCGGGGGGCAAATCCACCCAGCTAGCCGCCGCCATGGGGGGGCGGGGCCTGCTGTGGTGCAACGAATATGTCCGCTCCCGCGCCCGGATTTTGTCCCAGAATCTGGAGCGGTGCGGCGTCGCCAACGCCGTGGTGAGCAGCCAGGACGCCCCGTCCCTGTGCGATAAGCTGGCGGGATGGTTCGACGCGGTGCTGGTGGACGCCCCCTGCTCGGGCGAGGGGATGTTCCGCAAGGAGCCCGCCGCCCTGGAGCAGTGGAGCGAGGAAAACATCCTGCTGTGCGCCGCCCGGCAGCGGGAGATTCTCCGCGCGGCGGCCCGGGCCGTCCGTCCCGGCGGACGGCTGGTCTATTCCACCTGCACCTTCGCGCCGGAGGAAAACGAATGCATGGCCGCCTGGTTTCTGCGGGAACACCCGCAGTTTGCTGCGGATATGCCGGCAGTCTCCTTCGGCCGACCGGCCTTTCCCTGGGAGCGGGTGCGCTCCTTCGCCCCGCCCGGGGAACGGGAGGGCTCTCCCGCCACCGAGGCTTTTCTCCGCGTCCTTCCCGCCGACGGCGGTGAGGGGCATTTCGTGGCCCGGTTCCGGAGGCTGGACGACGGTGAGC
>CAKTXU010000415.1 GCA_934630995.1 uncultured Eubacteriales bacterium | reverse complement strand
CGCCGCGAAGGCGGCGGCAAGCGCCGCCCGCCGCTTCTGGACGCCGGAGAGGGCGCCGGTTTTCAGTCCAAAATCCGTCAGGCCCAACCGGGTGAGGATGGCCTTGGCCTCGTATTCCTGCTTTTCACGCGGAGCGGCGCCGCCGCTCCGCAGCACCTGCTCCAGCAGGGGCAGAGCCGGATCCCAATCGGGATTCTGAGACATCACGCCCACCCGCAGGCCGCCCCGCCGGGTGACGCTCCCACCGTCCGGCTGCTCCTCTCCCGCCAGAATCCGGAGAAAGGTGGTCTTTCCCGTTCCATTGACGCCCACCAGCCCGATTTTATCGGTTTCGCCAATGTACAGGGTGGCGTCCCGCAGCACGGGTTCCTCTCCATAGGCCTTGCGGATGTGCTCCGCAGATAGAATATCCATTGAAACGATTCATCCTTTCGCGGAGCCGTGAAAAACAGCTTTTTCACACTATACCGCTGCGCTTAAGCCAGACCAGGCAGCCCAGCGCCGCCTGAAGGATGGCTATTACGGGAATCCCCACCATGAATTTTGCCTTTCTGGTCTTGTGGCGGATGGCCCGCATGGTGAGATACATGGCTACAGAGCCGCCCAAGGCCGACACCAGCAGCAGGGTGGCCTCGGGAATGCGCCACAGATGCTTTTTGGCCCGCCGCTTGTCCGCGGCGGTCAGGATCACGGCCAACAGGCTGACGCCCGCGAAATAGCAGAGGACGGCGATCACAAGAGGGGGCATAGCAACGCTCCTTCCCGCATACAGTGGAGAGTGGACAGGGTTCTGTACGGGCGATCTTTTTTCGCCTTAGTGTAACCCCGATCGGGGCGGGTGTCAAGTGCGGACGAGCCGCCGCGGGTGAAGGATAAATGTGGTATTTTGTCGAAAACGGTTGATCTTACCGCCATAAATCATTACAATGGAAAGAACCCGGAGGAAATTTGCCATGAAAAAGCTGAGAATTGCGCTGGCCTTGTGCCTGCTGCTGACGGGTTGCGCGCCGGAAACGCCGTCCGGTTCGGCGCCGCCGGAGGCATCCTCCGCCCTCCCGCCTGTGTCCTCCTCCCTCTCGTCACAGCCGGAGGACCCGCAGCCGCAGGCGGAATTCAAGGGCGTGTGGGTATCCTATATCGAGCTCAACGCGCTGCTCAAGGACGCGACTCCGGCCGGGGCCAAGGCAGCGCTGGACGACATGATGGATAACTGTGTCTCTTACGGGATGAACGCAGTGGTTTTCCATGTCCGCGCAAACAGCGACGCCTATTATGCCTCGAAGCTGTTCCAGCCTGCGGCGGCGGCAGCGCCGCTGCTGGAGGAGGGCTTCGATCCCCTGGCCCATGCGGTGGAGGCCGCCCATGCCCGGGGTCTTGAACTGCACGCCTGGATCAATCCCTACCGCATCGGGCGGAATCCGGACTACCGGGCGGCGGATATCGAGGACTATTTCGCGGATGAATCCGGCTCCTCCCCTGTCTACTGGTATGTCCCCACCTCCGCCGCCGTGCAGAAGAAGATTCTTGACGGGGTGCGGGAGATTGTGGACAACTATGCCGTGGACGGCATCCAGTACGACGACTATTTCTACCCCCACGGGATACTTCCGGCCGACGAGCCGGCATCCTGTGAAAAGGCGGATTATGAGGCGTCGGGGGGAAGCCTGACGGTGGGCGATTGGCGGCGCACCGGCGTGGATGCCCTGATAGCGGGCACATACCGGGCGGCCCACCGCCGGGCGGGCTGTGTTTTCGGCGTATCTCCCTCCCATGATTATGAGAAAACCCGGGAGCAGGGCTACGCGGATACGGTGAAGTGGCTGGAAACCGCCGGATATGTGGACTATCTCTGCCCGCAGATTTATTTCGGCTTTTCCCATGCCTCCTCCGCCTTTGACGGACAGGTGGCCCTATGGGAGTCGTTTTCCCCCGCCGCTGGCGTGCGCCTGTATGTCGGCCTGGGGATTTACAAGGCGGGGATTTCCCCCGATCGCTGGGCGGGTGCCTCCGGCCGGACCGAGTGGGCCGGGGAGGGCGACGTGCTGGAGAGGTCTGTGGAGTTGCTGCGGCGGCAGAACCATGTGAGCGGCATGCTGTTTTACAGCTATTCTTTTTTTGAACCCGACACCCCCCGGTCGCTGGACAGCTGGACCGAGGACGGGAAGACGGTCGCCCAGACCTATGACCGGGAAGCGGCGGCCAGGGAAGTGGAGAATTTACTTCCTCTGCTGAGAGAGGGAGAGGCATGAGAACAGGATACGGCGCTGCCGTGGGACGTGAAAGAGTGAAAGGCGGATACGATGGCGAGTCATGCGAAGAAGAAACCGATTCCGGTGAAATGGATTGTGGCCTCCTTGTGCTCCGTGGTGGGCGTGGGCATCCTGGTGGCCGCTATTCTGCTGATAAACAACGGGGTGCTCGATACCTTTGCGGGACTGTTCCAGGCCGCTTCCGGCGATCCGGATTCCGCCGTCAGCGGGGAGGTGTCCGATCCCTTTTCCGATCCCGGTAGCAGCTTTCCCGTCATCTCCGATCCCTCAGCCCCGTCTCCCGGCGGCCTTATAGAGGGCAGCGGCA
>CAKTXU010000414.1 GCA_934630995.1 uncultured Eubacteriales bacterium | reverse complement strand
GGTGTACGCTGTGCTCTCCAAGGACGAGCTGTCCCAGAAAATCAACAAGAGGATATACGGCTATGACACAACCTTCTCCTATTTCAAGCCGGTTATCGACGAGGAGGGACTGCGGAAGGTGGACGAGGTGTCCCAGTATCTGCTGGACGCGGAGATTATCTCCGAAAAAATCGCGGCCGCGGACTTCGTGGATACCTCCTATTATGAAGCGGTCATGCGCGCTATGCCGCCACAGTAACGTGTACTACTCGAAAAAAGCGGTATCCAAGTAGAAAAATATCTGTTATGATGGAGGGGCTTCGTGGAAGTTTAAAAGAAGGAGTATGCGCCATGAAAAAGAAATTGGCTTTCAACATCCCCTTCAGCGGCTTCGCGCCAACCACCTTTATCAATTGCTTTGCGTCCGCCTACATGTTTCTCGAGAATATCGAGGCAGTCGGAGAGACGGAGTATGATTGCCAGCTCCGGGAAAACGGACAGTGCAGCGGCTGCGGAAATTGCGGCAGGACGCCGGTGGCCATGCAGGAGCGGTATTTTTTCCTGTTCGATACCATGTGCGGACACAGTTCCTTGCGCTGCCGCTTTGACGGGGAGCCGACGACTGCGCAGAGGATGCTCTGTGAAACGGATTTCTACGACGGTGGCACAGACAACAACGTGGACTTCCTGTTTGGGTTTGCAGGCTATGAATACCGCAAGCTGGCCGATCCCCTCGTCTTTATGGACGAAATCAGAGCCTCCATTGATGCGGATCGGCCTGTGATTGCGAAGGTGAAAACGGGCGCCGGACGTTTTCGGGTCGTTACCGGCTACGACGGAGACGCACTGCTTTGTCCCGATTTCACCAATGCGCAGCAAAAACCGGAGGGCGCGCCTACCCGGGACGAGCTCGACGCCCTCTATATCATTGGAAATAAGGTGGCGCCTCGATATGCGCTGCTAGACGGCTTAAAGCGGATACGTCAGGTCATGGAATACAATATCAATGAGAACCTATGGGGCGGATACACCGAGAAGCTGGGGCTTTATACGGCCGACAGTCTGGGCAAGGCGGATATCGATGAGAAAAAGGCGCGTATGAAGAGGGTTGCGGAAACAATGTGGCATACCTTCAATAGTCACAATTTCGCGGAGGTGTTCCGGAACCGCTATAGTTTGCTTCAAAACCCGGCCTTTGACGATATCTGCGCGAAAATAAGCGGTCCGTGCTACGGATATACCCACGATCTGGCCTGGGCGCTGATCGGGCTGGAGGAATGCGCCGATTGGTCGAGGCACGCCGCAGGGTATTTCGGAGAGATGGTAGAGCTGACCCTGTTTCAGCTTGAGAAAAACGACCGCGCGGTTTTAGAGGAGGTGAACCGGGCGATTCACATACTGGAATCAGCGGCGTTGTAGGCTTCGTCACCGAAGGCCGCGCCTTTCACAGTAAACCGTACGGGGTATGAGCCGGTCTCATACCCCGTACGGTCTGTTCATTCCGGAATTACCGCCGACCGGGACCGAAGCCTCCGCCCTGGTTTCCGCCCGGCCCGCCGCCCATTCCTCCCATGCCGCCGCCCGACACGCCGCTTTCCGAAGCGCTGGTGACGGTGGAGGAGACGGTAAAGGTGAGAACCTGTTCTCCGCCGCTGTAGGACCCGCCGGTATAAAGGCCGCCGGATTCGCTGCCCGTGCAGCTCCCGCCCGTATAGACGGCATAGCTTTCCCCGGTTTTCAGCAGGGGAGAGCAGATCACCACCGACTGGTAAGATTTCGCCGGGGCAAAGGTCACCACGTCTCCGCCGGAGGAATCCTCGATACGTACCAGAGTGCCTGCGGGGCGGGAGGATAGGGCGAGGGAAACCACATTCTGGGTGGAGGAGGAATCCGGCGCCTGCGCCATGCCCAGGCTGCCCACGGCGACCAGCAGGCCGCCGGTCATATCGAAACTGCCGTCGTAGTCCAGCGCGCCGTCGCCGCTGCTTGTGGGACCGTTCACCAGAACGGAGCCGCCGCTCATGTGGATGGCGCCGTTGGAGTCGATGCCGTCGCCGCCCGCGTCGATGACGATGGAGCCGCCGGTAATGGTGATGGACTGGCCGCCGCCCCCGCCGCCGGGAGAGAAAGTATTCTGACCCGGACGGCCGCCCAGGGAGGAGCCGTCGTTGCCGCCCGCGGCGTTTATGCCGTCGTCGCTGGCCACGATGCGGATATCGCCGCCGCCGATGACCAGCGCATAGCTTTCCAGCCCCTCGTAGGATTTGGCGATATCGATGACGCCTCCGGTGACGGTGAGCAGGGTGTCGGCGTGCACCCCGTCGTCCCCGGAGGAAATGCGAAAATCACCGCCGGAAATCGCGATTTCGTTGTTTGTATGGATCGCGTCGTCGGAGGTGTCCAGGTCAAAGGTGCCACCGGTGATAGCCAGAACGTCGTCGGATTTGAGGCCCTTGGCGCTGGGGGTATCCTCTTGGGTGCCGGTCCGGCCGCCGCCCCATTGGCCCCAGGGATCCATGCCGGAGGGGGTGCTGCCCGTGCTGCTGTTGGCGCTGCCGCCGCCGGTGGTGATTTTCAGGGTGCCGCCCTCCACCAGCAGGC
>CAKTXU010000413.1 GCA_934630995.1 uncultured Eubacteriales bacterium | reverse complement strand
GTGTTGGGCAGGCAAACCGTTTCCCCCAGTTCCATAATCGCTTGGTTGAAACACCCCGGCTCCTGCGCCGGGAGCATTTCCCGGGCAATACCCGTCAGTTCCTTTTTGACGGAGGGCTGTAAAATATCCCCCCGGCAGGCGGTCAACCGCGCCAGCACCCGCAGGACATTGCCGTCCACCGCAGTGACCGGGATTCCATAGGCAATAGAGGCGACGGCGCCCGCCGTGTACTCCCCGATACCGGGCAGGGTCAGCAGCGCCTCATAATCGGCGGGGAGCTTTCCCTCCCACCGTTCCATCAATTGGACGGCGGCCTTCTGCAAATTGCGGACCCGGCTGTAATAGCCGAGACCCTCCCACAGCTTCAGCAGCCGGTCTTCATCGCAGGCGGCCAAAGCCTCTACAGTGGGCAGTGCCTGCATAAAGCGGTCAAAATAGGGCAATACCGCTTCGATCCGGGTTTGCTGGAGCATGACCTCCGACACCCAGACGCGGTAGGCGTCGGGCGTATCCCGCCAAGGCAGCGGGCGGGCATGAAGGAGGTACCAATCAGTCAGCAGTCCGGCGCAGCGCTGCGGATCCCCGGGCAGGATGGCCGCCGTTTCCCCCGGGTCCGTCATAACGGTTCTGTTTCCTTTCTTCATGCGCATCCTTCCACCTGCTTTAGCCGCCGCAGGAAGCGTTCGCCCTTGGGCGTTATCCGGGCGACTCCCCCGCGGATAACGGGGGTATCGAACAGAAAGCCGGGACGGCCTTTTCCCTCCTCCACCAGCGCACACAACTGGGCGTATATCCGGCTCGTCTCATACAGTGCATACTCACCCTTCCGGCTTATCCGGCCGTCGTAATGCAGAATGAGAAAACCCGCCTCCTCCAGACGGCCCAGAGAGGCTCCTCTATCCTTGACGCTATCCAGTGTCTCCTCCCCTTCCTCCAGACGTACCCGCGGCAGCGCCACGGAGCGGAGAGAGGCGTCCTTTGTGCTGTGCAACTCCAGTTGCACGATCGGATAGCGGCGGGAGGCGATTTCCCGCAGAAGGACTTTGTCCTTCTTCCATAATACGATTCCCATAGGCTGTCAAATCCTTTCAGTCCGTCATTGATTTCGTTCCCTCTGATCCATGATCATCAGAATCCGAAACAATACATCGCATTGTTTTCTGGTACTGCTTCTCCAATCCTCTTCCAGAGCAAAACCGAAGTATGGGCTCCAGCCAAGGGCATATTTGTGGTTTATTTTCACTTGAAACAGAGCGTGTTCATCCAGGCTGTCGATGAGCATTTCATATTCCCTCTTGAGTTGCTCCACTCTAGTCAACGCACCGCAGCGTGCCAGTAATTCCAAACGATCGAAATACATGCCGCCGACAGCACCATCGGCCACAGTTTCGTTGATGGGTGTGTTAAAGACAAACGGCATGCAGGGCCCCTTCAGCTGGTGATAACAGTATGTGTACACAAAGCCCGGCGCGGATATTTCATATAAGGCTGCTATAGAAGCGTTCAGCTGGTTGACAGAGTCCCTGGTCCGCCAATTTTGGCTAAAGGCCAGCATCCTCAGATGATAAATACAGGGCCAGAGAACACCTTCCCTAAAGCAGAGCTTTCCCCGGCGCGGCTCAATGATTTCATCAGGAGAGCCGATATTTAAGACGTTGAGAAAAGAACGAAGTGAAAAAACAATATCGAAGTTCAAATCTATCTTGTCGCTACTCTGCAGGATATTTTCAAACCCAGCCCGCAACAGAACAGAGCTTCTTGGCAAATATACGCCCGCTCCTGTATACGCATAATCCTCATCCGGCTTAGCATAGGGCCTGCGTATTCCGTAAGCCATGCTGTCCTTCGGCGTATTCAACAGGGCATTTACAGCATCCGCTACAGTTTTATGCTGTGCCGGTATTCCCTTTTCAGCAAGGAATCGCAGCCCGACCTCCATGTTATCGAACAGGTTTTTCGAACCGTGGAAAGAGTCCCCTATCCAACCGTTTTCCTTCTGCGCCTCAACAGCTACACGAACATGCTTATCCCGCAATATTTTTTCAAGCAGCACCTCTGTTGACAACGGGCAGTCCACGAAGACACTTCTAAAAATCCATCTGGACACCGGACGCTTTCATCAGATCCGCTGCCAGCTCGCTGCTATCGGATGCCCGATCGTCGGCGACACAAAATACAATCCAGGCTGCCGTGCAAAAAAAGGATGGCAGACATTATGTCTGTGTGCATATAAACTTGAATTTACACATCCTGTCACACATAAAAAAATGCATTTTTCTTTACTAGCCTGATTTTGATGACCAACCCGATATGAGCATACTTCTAAATACTATGACATCTGCAACAAAACGGGCAGTCGCGTAAAGTGCGATGATTCTTTCTCTTTTACAAGAAAAATTTTAAGGACGGAAGAGATGCATTTCTTCCGTCCTTAAACATTTCATTTCTTAATCAGTTTATATGATAGCGGCTACGCTTCCATAACTTCTTTACTCATTGCTTCTTCATACTTGCTAAGAATAATATTCTGGATACGCTCTCTCGTTCCGGAATTGATCGGATGCGCAATATCACGGTACTC
>CAKTXU010000412.1 GCA_934630995.1 uncultured Eubacteriales bacterium | reverse complement strand
CGGCGGCAGTCACGCGGATCTGACCTCCGAGTACGCCGCTATCACGGTGGAAATGCGGCAGGTGGCGGAATACCTGGGGGTATCTTATCTGCGGGACGCCGATCCCAGTCGCCTGACGGCCGCGCTGCCCGCTCTACGGGAGCGCTTCGGAGACCGGGCAGTGCTGCGGGCGATGCACTTTTTCGCCGATAATGACCGCGTACAGCACCAGGCGGAGGCTCTTCGCCATGGGGATTTTTCCGGCTATCTCCGCCTGGTGCTGGAATCAGGCCATTCCTCCTGCGAATATCTGCAAAACGCCTATGCCGTCAGCGATTGCCGCTGCCAGGGAGTCCCCCTGGCCCTCTGCCTCGCCCAGCAGGTGCTGGCCGGGCGCGGCGCGTGGCGGGTTCACGGCGGCGGTTTCGGCGGGACCACCCAGAATTATGTCCCCCATGAGCTGGTTCCGGCGTTTACGGACGCCATGGAGGCCGCTTTCGGCCCCGGATGCTGCCACGCGCTGACTATCCGGCCGGCCGGCGGACTGTGCCTGGATACCTATCTCGAAAAAATCAGGAGGAATTGACATGGCTGAGCTGCGCAAGCATCCGCTGACAAACGATTGGATTATGATAGCCTCCCACCGGCAGGGACGGCCCCAGATGCCTAAGGATTACTGCCCCTTTTGTCCCGGCTCCGGCAAGGTACCGGATGTGTTCGACGTCCTGAAATACGACAACGACTTTCCCGCCCTGTCCCCCACTCCTCCTGAGCCGGATCCCGTGGCCACCGGCTTTTTCGAAACAGCTCCGGCTTACGGCAAGTGCGAGGTCATCCTGTATTCCCCGGAGCACACCATCACCCTGCCCGAGCTGCCTACCGCCCATATTAAAAAGCTGGTGGATCTGTGGGCGGAGCGATTTGTAGCCCTGGCGGCGGATGATAAAATCAAGTATGTCTTCATCTTTGAAAACCGGGGCGAGCTGGTGGGGGTGACCATGCCCCATCCTCACGGCCAAATCTACGCCTATCCCTTCCTGCCAAAAAAGCTGGAGCTGGAACGCGACAATGCCAAACGCTACCTAGTGGAAAAGGGGAAATGCCTGTTCTGCGACATGCTGAAGGAGGAGGTGGCCTTTGGAAAACGGGTCATCTTCCGGAACGAGCATTTCACCGTCTTTCTCCCCTTCTTCTCTGAATATCCTTACGGTGTGTATATCATGAGCAACGCCCACCGCTCCAACATCGCCCAGTTCGGAGAGGAGGAACGGCTGGCCCTGGCGGAAACCCTGCGGCGCACCACCGGCATGCTCGACAGCCTGTTCGGCTTCAAATTCCCCTATATGATGTGTATGTACAACGAGCCGGTCAACGGCGAGGACGCCTCCTCCTACTTCCATTTCCACATCGCCTTCTATCCCCCCATGCGCAGTGCGGATAAGGTGAAGTACAACGCCTCCAGCGAGACGGGGGCGTGGGCGCACTGCAACCCCACCTGTCCGGAGGATACCTCCGTGGAGCTGCGGGAGGCCTATCAGCGGTTCATGGAAACACAGAAATCAATTGATTAAGACTTGACGGAAAGGCTCCGCCGCATCATGCTTGCTTGCATTCAGCGGCGGAGCCTTTCCGTCACTTGTATTACCAGCTAATTCTGAGGCTCAGCACCTTTCCGGGCGACAGCTCCACCGCCGCGGTACAGCCGTCCACGGCAGGGGCGCCGGGCAGCTCCCGCTCGTTGATATCCGCAAAGCAGACGGACGCGGGCGGTTTAAGCAGCGTCAGCCGCACGGCGCCTCCCCGTCCGGCCATATCCGCCAGACGGACAATCCAGTCGCCGCTGCCGTCCTCGGCCAGCTTAACCGCTTGCAGGGCGATGTCGGCGTTATCCAGGGCCAGGAAGCAGCCGCTGAGGGGCAGATCACCGGCATGGATCGACGCCGGCAGGGCGCTGAAGGGATGCCACAGCGCATATGCGTGACGCGCCATTTGGCCGGCGTCCCCGCTGTCCACCAGAGACAGGGCGATTTTCGTCTTATGTACGCCGTATTCCGGATAGGGATCGGGATCGTAGGAGGACCGTATCAGGGTGACCGCCACGGCATCCTCAAAGCCCCGGTATCCGTATTTGTTGTCGGTGGACAGCATCAGGCTCCTCCCGCCGTCCACAGGCTGGGCCGCGATGAAGCTGGTGGCCGGCATATCCAGATTGACAGGCTCCCTTACAAGGGTGCCCCCGGGGATATCGTAGCGGTAGCCGGAGCAACTGAAGGCCAGGGGCACCACAAAGTTGAGCTGGGGCATCCTGTCCCCCGGCGTGCCCACCTCATGCCAGTCACACTGGGTATCCAGCCTCAAATCGCCGGAGCCCTCGTCCAGATACAGGGTGGCCTTCATGCGGCTGCGGCTCCAGGACCATTCCACCTCGACAGCCTGACGCAGGGGCGCGCCGCTCATGCGGACGGGGCGGATATGGATATCGGAGAATTCCTTGATGTTCATATGGCGTCCCACCCGCCAGGAGGTCATGCCCCGCTCCACATCCTCCTCGATGAGGCGGAAGCCGCAGAAGGCGCCGGGACGTATCAGATCTTTCCCAGACGCTTTGTCTATA
>CAKTXU010000411.1 GCA_934630995.1 uncultured Eubacteriales bacterium | reverse complement strand
ACTTCATCGCGGATATCGCTGCCGCCTTCGGCGCCGAGGGCCGTCACGTGCTGCAGAATTCGGTCTGCCTGTCCGCCGATGTCAACGTGGCGCTGGATCCCATCTATCCCGAGGTGGTGGAGGTGCGCAACTGCGCCCAACTCAACCTGGGCGTGTGCCTGACCAAGTACACCGGCTCCCGGGGCAAGTCGGGCACCTCCGACGCCTCCGCCGAGCTGATGGGCAGGGTCCGCCGGCTGATGGATGAAAACAACGTCGTTTGGCAGATAGGCGAGCTGGGGAAGGTGGACGCCGGCGGCGGCGGCACCGTGGCCATGTATATCGCCAATCTCGATGTGGACACCGTGGATATGGGGGTGCCGGTGCTTTCCATGCACGCGCCCTTCGAGGTGGTGTCCAAGCTGGATGTGCATATGGCCCACAAGGCCTTTTCGGCCCTGATGCTGCGGCCGTAAAATGCAAGGCTTCCGGGCTGTGAGGCTGTTGCACAATACAGGAATAAACGCACAGCGGAGGTGTTCTATTTTGCAACACTCCCGCTGTGCGTTTTACTGATACTTTTATACGTCACCCCATTTTCAGGGAAAACAGGGGTGACAGCCGGACGAATTGCTGGTATACTGGGGAACATGAAAAATACCGGAAGGAGGAATGCCCTCATGCTGTGGAGAAAGAGACTGGCGCTGATCCTGTGCGCCTTCATGCTGGTGCTTTCCGGCTGCGGGGACGGGGCCTCCTCCGAGGACGCCTCCTCCACCCCTTCCGCCTCCTCTTCGGCGGGGACGACGGGCGCCGCTACAGGAGCATCGGGGACGGAAGCGGCAGGCGACCTGACCGTCACCGTTTTCAACACGGGGAAATCCGACTGTATTCTGCTGGAGACCGCCGGGGCCGCCATGCTGATAGATACCGCCGACAAGGGGGACGGCGAGGACATCGCCGCGATTCTGCGGGACAAAGGCATTACCGTCCTGGACATCCTGCTGCTGACCCATCTGGACAAGGATCATATCGGCGGGGCGGCCAGTGTCCTGGAGGCCGTCGAGGTGACCCGGCTGATACAGCCCGACACCGACGAGGACAGCAAGCAGTATGAGCGGTATCTGGAGGCCGCGACGGCGGCTGGAGCGGCGCCGCTACGCCTGACCACCCCCCTCACCCTTGCCCTGGGCGAGGCGGAGGTGGTGCTGACGCCGGGAGAGAACCCGCCCTATACGGAGGACAACGACTATTCCATCCTGGCCGCCGTCACCTTTGGGAAAACCCGCTTCCTCTTCATGGGCGACGCGGAGGAGCGGCGCCTGACCGAATTCACCGCCGGACAGCACGGTCGGTTCGATTTTCTCAAAGCGCCACACCACGGCCGGCACAATTCCATGACCGACTGGTTCCTGCAGGCGGTGCGGCCGTCCTACGCCGTGATCACCTGCTCGAAAAAGGACCCGGCCCCGGAGGACATGGAGGGAACACTGGAGGCCCTGGACGCCCTGGGGGCCCGCATCTTTTTGACAAAGGACGGGGACGTTACGGCGGTATCGGACGGCAAGACCCTGACGGTAGCCCAAGCCCCGCAATGATCCGGCGAATTCCGAGGAAACGGTTGTGACAGCGTGGAAAAGTTCCTGACGGTGGCCCAGCAGGTGCTGGTGCTCTTCCTGCTTATCGGCGTCGGCTTTTTTTGCGGGAAGAAGGGAATATTGGGGGAAAAGGGCGCCAAGGCCTTTACCGATGTGGTTCTGCTGTTCGCCACCCCCTGTGTGATTATCCAGTCTTTTATGCGCCAGGCGGATCCCGGTCTGCTGCCGGGGCTGGGTATTGCGGCGGCGGCCGCTTTGGCGGTCCATCTGATCACGGCGGCGTTCTGCCGTCTCCTCTTCCGTGACCCGGACCAGGCCCGGCGGCGTGTGCTGCGATTCGGGGTGGTGTTCTCCAATGCCGGGTACATGGCTCTGCCCCTGCAGCAGGCCCTCCTAGGGGAGGAGGGGGTCCTGTACGGCGCGGGCTATGTGGCGGTGTTCAATGTGGTGCTGTGGAGCTACGGCCTGGTGGAGATGAGCGGGGACCGGCGGGCCCTCTCCCCGAAAAAGTTCCTCCTCAATCCGGGGATTATCGGCCTGGCCGCCGGGCTTATCCTTTTTTTCCTGCCCTGGTCCCTGCCCGCGTGGATCCAGGCGCCGGTGAGCCATCTGGCGGCTCTCAACACCCCGCTGCCCATGTTGGTCATCGGCTATTATCTATCCCAGGCCGATATGCTGGCGGCCCTGCGGGACAAGCGCAGCTATCTGGCCATCGGCCTGCGTCTGGCGGCGATTCCCCTGCTCACCCTGGGCGCGCTGGTCCTCTGCGGGGTGCGCGGCCCGGTGCTGGTGTCCTGCGTTATTGCGGCCAGCGCTCCCTCCGCGGCTGCCACCTCCATGTTTGCCGCTAAGTTCGGTCAGGACACGACCCTGTCGGTGAATCTCGTGTCCCTGTCCACCCTGCTGTCGGTGATCACCATGCCCCTGGTGGTGGGGCTGGCGCAGATGATAGCCTGATATGAAAGCGAGGAGCGGTTGCGTTCTATGACGACGGATACAATGGTCCTGCTGGCTGTGC
>CAKTXU010000410.1 GCA_934630995.1 uncultured Eubacteriales bacterium | reverse complement strand
ATGTAGCTCTCCATGGGGAATTTGCTGTCTATGGGAAGATAGACCGTCTCAAGTCCGTCCTCCCGCCCCGGCAGGCAGATGGCGTATTCGACGATTTCATTGCGCCGGGGCGTTACCTTGACGTTGGCGCGGTATTGCTGGGGGCTGAGGAGCTGCTCCAGCAGAGAGCCCAGGGATATTTCCCCCCAGGTACCCCGCACCTTGACATTGGTCAGCACCCTTTTCAGATCCCCGACACCTGCCGCCAGCTGCTGCATCTCGCCCAGTCCCTTGTACACATTCTCCAGCTGACGGCTGACTGTCTGAAAGCTTTCTCCCAGCCGCTTTTCCAGTGTGCTGGTCAGCTTTTCGTCCACCGTCTGGCGCATGCCGTCCAGCTTTCTGGCGTTGTCCTCCTGCAAAAAGCGGATCCTCTCCTCCACGGTACGCTGCATGGACTCCAAACGGCGGTCGATAACGAAGGTCATTTTCTCCACATCCGCGCCCACCAGCTGGCTGGAATTTTTCAGGGAGGTGTCGATCTCCTGCTTGAGGAGGCTTATCTGCTGTGCCAGCTGCTGATTCTGCCGATCGAGCTCGGCGCGCAGCTCCGTTCGGCTGACCGTTCCGCCCCGCTGCCGGATGAGAAGGACGGCGCATAAAATTACGGCTATCGCCGACAGGCCGGGAGCTATCCATTCCATGGGCCTCCTCCTTCCCGACAGTTCATTCGCCGTCCTGATATACCGGCCGGCCGGCCAGCAGCGTCCGCTTCACCCGGCCGGTCAGGGTCATCCCCTTGAAAGGGGTGTTCCGGGATTTGCCGTGGAGCTTGTCCGGCGATACCGTCCAGGTTTCCGCCGGGTCAAACAGCAGGATATCCGCCGCCGCTCCCGGTTTCAGGCTGCCGCCGGGAAGCCCCAGCAGCGCCGCCGGGGAGGCGGACATCAGCCATATCAGCCTGGACAGGGATATATGCCCCGGCAGAACCAGCGCCGTATACGCCGCGGACAGAGAGGTTTCCATGCCGATCGCTCCGTTGGGAGCCTTGAGAAAATCCGCCTTGTCCGCCGGGGAATGGGGGGCGTGATCGGTGGCGACGGCGGTCAAGGTACCGTCGGCCACACCTGCAAGAATCGCCGCTACATCGTCATCGGATCGCAGCGGCGGATTCATACGATAATCGGCGTCCCGCCCCCGGAGAAGCGCGTCGGTTAACAGCATATAATGGGGCGCCGTTTCTCCTGTGACCGGAACTCCGCGGCGGCGGGCGTCCCGGAGGAGGGCTACGCTTCCCCTTGTACTGACATGACAGATATGGACCGGACAGCCGGAAGCGGCGGCCAAGGCGATTTCCCGGGCCGTGGCTGCGTCCTCGGCGGCGGGATGGATACCGGGAACGCCCAGGGACCGGGACACGACGCCCTCATTCATAACCCCGCCCCGTACCAAGCTCAGCTCCTCGCAGTGGGATAGGATCGGCAGGCCGCAGGCCGCCGCCTTCTCCATCGCGCGGAGCATACAGCCGGCAGTGGGCACCGGCCGGCCGTCGTCGGAGACGGCCACGGCTCCCGCTTGCTTCAACGCCTCAAAATCGGTCAGTTCCTCGCCGGACATCCCCCGGGTAACGGCCGCCACGGGATAGACCCGGGCCGAAGCCGTGCGGGCAGTATCGAGAATTTCCGCAATGACGGCCGGAGTGTCGCAGACGGGAGAGGTATTGGGCATACAGGCCATGGAGGTGACCCCGCCCGCCGCCGCTGCCCGGCAGCCGGTGAATATATCCTCTTTATAGGTCTGACCCGGATCTCGCAGATGGACATGCATATCCACAAGGCCGGGTGCGCAGACCAGCCCGGCGGCGTCAATGACCGCAGCGTCCGCAGCTTCAAAGGAACCGCCGACCGCGGCGATACGGCCGTCGGCAATAAGGACATCCGCCTTTTCCTCCAGGCCCTGCGCGGGATCGATGACCAAGGCGCCGCGAATCAGCTGCTTTTCCACCGGAACGCCTCCTTTTCTCTGCTTTTTCCATGTTTTCTAACTTCACATTATAGCATATCCTGCGCAATGCTTGCAACACTATATTCTACATAAATCGACCGGACGGGCGGAGAACACTATTATGAAACATATCTTATTTGTCCGCTGTCATAGTTTTTGCTTGAAAAACAAAAATATGTCGATTTGTAAAAGATGTTTCCGTGATTCTTTTCCTTTTATTTTGTCCTCCCGTACGCAGACAATAAAATTGCCGCGGTGCAGACGGCGGCTTTAGCAGAATTTTGCAAGGCGGGAAAGGGGGATGCGGTCGTCATGCTCAACGACAAGGATATGATCGGCACCGACGCTTACCTGCGCCACAGCATGTCCTATGAGGACTATTTCTATCTTTTGCCGGACGACATCAAGGAACGCGTCAATACGCGGGCCGAGAGGCGCCACTTCCGTTCGGACGAGGAGCTGCGCCGGTACGTGGCATACCTGGCCAGAAAGGCCTGAGACGCCAGGCTTAGAGGAGGTGAATCCAGATGGCACAAAACGACATTTTAAAAAACAACCAGGAAATCAAGCAGTATATGAATACTCTGCCGTCATTCATTCAGGAAACCATTC
>CAKTXU010000409.1 GCA_934630995.1 uncultured Eubacteriales bacterium | reverse complement strand
ATACGCGCCGCGGGAGAAGGAGAAGGCCACGCCGCCCAGGGCGAAAAGCAGGCAGCAGCGGTTGAGGTTGCGCAGGACGCGGGTACCCGTGCGGTTGCCCCCGAAGGTATAAAACATCACAAAGGGCATCATCATAATCAGGTATTCGGCCATGACGTTCTGATTGTTGAAGGTGGAGGCCGACCGCATCTCATGGATGTCCAGCGTCAGCGGCATGGGGAACACGCGGTAGACCACCTCATCTATCCAGTTCCAGAAGTAGAAGGGAACCCCGATGCCGAACCAGGCGTTGAGGATATACTGGACACAGGCGATAAAGCCCACCAGCCCGGCCACCACGGTGATGCAGAAAAGGACCGCGTCAATCCGGTGCCGGTTGGTCAGAACGGTGCTCATGGCCAGGTACACCAGGAAGGCCACCAGCCACATCATCACCGTCCCCAAGCTGTTGAAGGGCTTGGCGGCATAGAGAATCCCCACCGCCATATAGGCCATATACAGCAGCAGCAGCTTTCCCAGCAGGCCGAGCGACAGCTCACGGCGGTGGAGCCTGGCGTCCACAATGGCGGTGACCAGGGAGCCGCCCGCCAGGAAGGGCGCGACATATTCGGGGAACAAGGGGATGAGGGCCACCAGCAGGACCGTCATCAGCCAGGGCTGACATAGCTTGTCACGGATATCCAATAGCTGCGCCTTCATAAGACCCTCTCCTCCTTTCCATACGTGCGGGATAAAACGGCATACGCCGCGGAATTTTCACGTTTCTACTATAGCATACGGCCCGGCCGCATTCAACGATTGTTACAAAGCTGTTATATTTTTCAGCCGGTTAGGCACCGAAGCCGGGCGTTTTTTATGTCTTTTCGACAGGAAAAAATGAAAATCTGTCGAATATTCCCCGGCCTTTTCCAAGGCCTCCGGCCGCTTATCCAGTAACAGTATATGTGCCGGCAGGCGGAATAGACGCTCCTTTTTATGACACGGCCTGTCCTTTGCCGCCAAAAAAAAGCGGCAGGCCCCCGGCCAGGGCCTGCCTGAAAACCCAGGAATTGCGCGTCCCGTTTCAATCCAGCGCGCGGCGCAGCAGCGCCCGGTGCCGCCAAATCCAGTAGAGGCTCCGGGTACGCCAGGCAAACCCCCACAGCGGCCCCGCGTCGCCGGTGGATACCCCCGGATCGATGGCCTCGTGGGCGGTCTCGCAGATGACCGTCTCCACAATCTGCTCCGGCAGACGGCGCCTCTGCGCCGCCACAAGGCCGTAACCGTCGCAGACGATGCGGACCTGCTCCGCCCTCTTTTTGGCATCCGGCAGGGCCCACCGGCGGGCCACGTCGTCATCCACCAGCTGGGGGAACAGCCAGCACACCCGTGACAGCTCCACCATCGGATCCAGCGGCCCGGCATATTCCCAGTCCACGACCAGCAGAGGCAGGCCGCCCCTGGTCAGCAGGTTCCACGGCGCGAAATCCCCATGGCAGCACAGCCGCTCCCCGCCGCCGATTTCCCGCAGGCACCAGGGCTGCCACACATCCCCCGGCCCGGCTTCAAACGACGCAGCCCGCCGGTGAAACCGCGCGAGCAGCCGCCCCACCTCATACAGGGCCTCATCGGACCAGCCCCGGGGATGGTTCGTTTCCCCTTCGCAGAAGGCCGTCACCACGGCCGAGCCGGTCATCTCCATCACCGCTTCCACCGGCAGCCCGCCCGCTTCCATGAACCGCTGGAACCGGCAAACGCTCCCCGACCAGGGGCGGACCGGACGCCGCACCGTTTCCCCTGTCCGGACAACCCCCTTGCCGGGGGACAGCTCCCGCTTCTCCATCCCCTGCTCCTTTCAACAATTCCCGCAGGCCAACCCGAGCCTATCGTTCCTTTTTCAGATAAACCATATCCACAAGCCGTATGCCGTCTTCAACTATCGGATGATCGTAATTCTCTATAAAGAAGTTTTCGACTCTGTGAGATTCCGTAAAGCCGCATTGATGATAAAAGGAAAGGGTCGAAGGACAGTCTCCCGTTCCGGCATACAGCACCTTGCAATCGGAATACCGGGCAAACAGGAAATCTATCAGGCGTTTTCCATAGCCCTTTCGCTGATACGCGGGCAAAACCGCAATATTTTTCAGCTCATAAATCCCCTCGTTTTCCTTGGTGACGACGCACTCCGCTTTGATTCCGTTGTCCTCCAAAACAAACATTTCGCCCTTTTCGAGGTATTTATCAATCATATTCTCCTGCTCGTCAGCCAGCAGCAGCAGGTCTATATAGTCTTTTTTGGCCCCTGTAACCTTTTTTATTTCCACGAAACTCTCCTCCACGGTTTCCTGAACCGGTTGCAGTTTTTTGAACGCGTGTGATGGGGGCGTGGGGCAAAACCCCCGTCGTCCTTCGCAAAGGACGAAATATTTTCCCCCAAGAGCGCCGCCTTGCGGCCTATCACTCAAGTTGTGAAACGGCTTTAGCCGTTTTCGTGGGCGGCCGGTAGAGAGTCGGACGCGCACAGGCTGAGAGGCCGCCTTGCGGCCCCTGGACCCCAAGGGGACGCTTTTCCCATGGGATCCTGGTTTACCCCCACTGAATTGGAACGGCTTCTCACC
>CAKTXU010000408.1 GCA_934630995.1 uncultured Eubacteriales bacterium | reverse complement strand
CCTTGATAAACGGTTTGCAGGCTACTTCGGAATTCCCTGTTCATACGGGGCAGCAGGCAGGTATCCCGCAGGACTGTGTACGCCACCGCCCCTCCCCGATTAAAAAGCAGCTGTCCCAATATGTAGGGGTAATCGAGTGCTTCGGCCATGAGTGTTTCCAGCCGTTCCCGTCCGGCATCTTTGAAGCGGCACAGCTCCAAAACGGTTCGTTCCTCTTTTTTCATTTGATTTTCCTCCTTATTTATGTGACCCACAGGTCGTCATCAATTGACGGTAATAAGGCTCGCCGCGCAACAGCTCCTCATGAGTACCCACCGCTACAATTTGTCCCTCCCTCATGACTGCAACACGTCTCGCCCGCAGGATTGTGGCGGGCTTGTGGGAGACGACCAGCACCGTCGTATCGCATGCCAGGGCATTGATGCTCTGATGGATGATATTCTCGGATTCCTGGTCCAGAGAGTTCGTGGCCTCGTCAAATATCAGAATAGCCGGCTCTTTGAGCAGCGCCTGAGCAATGACCAGCCTTTGCTTTTGTCCGCCGGATAGCTTGACTCCTCCCTCCCCGATGAGCGTATCCAGTCCGGCGGGTAGGCTGAGAACAAAATCCGCTATATCCGCCCGGCGGCACGCCAGCAGCAATTCATCATCAGCCGCATTTTCCCGGGCAAGACGGAGATTGTCCCGGATGCTCATATCAAACAGATAGCTATCCTGCATCACCACCCCGATCCGAGCATATAAAGACTTTTTAGAAATATCCGCTATTGAATTACCATTCAAGAAAATTAATCCCTCATCAGGTGGATATACCCCCAGCAGGAGCTTCGCTAAAGTCGTTTTGCCGCAGCCGCTGTGTCCCACTATCGCCATATAGTCCCCTTTTTCCACCGATAGACTTATGTCTCGCAGAATCTTCCGCCCTTCTGTATATCCAAAGGAGACATGGGAGATATCCATATTGCCTTCCACAGAGGTATCCATCTTGTCTTCCTCAGACTCCGCCTTCATGGTCAAAGTTTCAAAAATACGGGTGTAGTAAGGGGCGTTGACCCGTAAAGCGACATTTTTGGCGTTGATACTGTCTAGTGAGGAGAACAGCATACTGAAATATTCACCAAACATGATAACCGAACCTACCGTCATTTTCCCTTGCAGGACGAAGAAAGCACCGATAATATACACCAACACCTTGGTCAGATAATTGGCCTTGAAATCGCCGAACACCTCGGAGAATAGCCAGAAACGTATCCAACGGTAGCCCAAAGCCGCCAGCTTTTCACGAAATCGATGAAATCGCTTGATAATGGCCGGCTCAACCGACTGCGCCTTTATCTCTTTCCAAAACTGTAGGGATTCGTGCGTGGATGTGTAATAGGTTTCATTGATATCGCGTATATCCTCATTGACTTTCCTGGTCCCATTGCCGATGAGGAAATTGATAAAGAATACGAAAGGAATTGTCAGCAGACACAAGAGAGTCATCAAGGGCTCAATAACCAGCAATAGTGTCAGGGTTATCCCTGCAGTCAGTAAGGCTACAAGGAAGTCCACAACCTGTTCTTTGAGAAAGCCTCCCAGGCAGTCGACGTCATCCATTATCCGCATCTTTAAATCGCCGATTTCCATTTTTTCCAGTGAGCTAAAGGGCAACCGGTTGTATTTCTCCCAGATTTCCATGCGCAGTCGCCATGTAAAGCGATTCAGCAGGCGGTTTCCGCCGAAAAGATTCAGGGCTCCAAGCAGTGTGCGTATCGCATAAACAGACAGCATTCCGGCGGCCACCACCCCAAAAAGGGAGAACATCCGCCTTCTCATCACGTCATCGACGAGGATCTGTATAAAGCGTGGGGAAATCAGTCCGACCGGCACTGCCGCCAAGCCCGTAAGCAATAGAAGGATAGCCGGCCAGCGGGAATCCCACAGGTAAGGCCGTATTCGCCGCAGCACGGAGCTCCTTGATATTTTCATACCTCTCCACCTCCAAACAGACGCCGGTACGCCGGCGAGGAATTTATCAATTCATGGTGGGTACCAACGCTTTCCACCCTTCCTCCATCCATGACGATAATTTTGTCGCACCGCCGTATGGCCGCCAGGCGATGGGAAACCATGAGTACGGTTATCTCGCCGGAGCTTTTCAGCAGTTCATCGGCAATGCGGCTTTCCGTATCCATATCCAACGCCGAAGTGGCTTCGTCCAGCACAATCATAGATACCCGTTTTAAAAACAATCGCGCGATCATCAGCCGCTGTTTTTGTCCGCCGGACAGTCCATATCCGGTTCCATTAATCCGGGTGTCCAGCCCTTGAGGCAGCGCCTCTATCGTTTCTCGCATTCCCGCCCTGTCCAGAGCCTTCCACAGCTCGTCATCCGTATGAGTTTCACCAAACTGTAAATTATACCGAACGGTTTCATCAAACAGGCGAATATCCAGAGAAACCACGCCAATCTGCCTGCGAATGGTATCCAGCCGCAGCCCTGAGGCGTCCCGGCCATTGAACCGAAGCTGTCCCCCATCCGGCTCATAAAGGCGTATGAGCAGGGATATCAGGGTGGTCTTCCCCTCTCCGCTGGCCCCGACTACAGCCACGCGTTCCCCTCCCCGTATC
>CAKTXU010000407.1 GCA_934630995.1 uncultured Eubacteriales bacterium | reverse complement strand
GATGGGGGATAAGCTTACCACCACCGCGACAGAAGAATAGGAAGTGAATGCTTTGCCTTTGTTTTTTATCGATTATTGGTATCTAGTGCTGGTGGTGCCGGCCTTGATTTTGACAGCTGTTGCGCAGTTCAAGGTACACTCCACCTTTAAGAAATACAGCCAGGTGGGTACCCGCAGCGGGATGTCCGGCGCCGAGGCCTCCATGACCGTTCAGCGGCAAAATGGAATTCAGGTACCGGTGGAGATGACCCACGGCAATCTGTCCGATCATTATGATCCCCGCTCCAACGTCATCCGACTGTCGGAAACGGTTTACGACGTCCGCTCCATCGCCGCCATCGGTGTGGCGGCCCATGAAACAGGGCATGCCCTCCAATACGCCCAAGGGTACGGACCCATCAAGGTGCGCAACGCCATCGTGCCTGTCACTCAGTTCGCGTCCGGCGCCTCATTTTATCTTGTTTTGCTGGGCTTGCTTCTGTTTGAACCCTTGGCATATCTCGGCGTAGCTTTGTTCGGTTTTTCCGTGGTATTCCAGCTGATTACCCTGCCGGTGGAATTCAACGCCAGCACCCGAGCTGTCCGCGCGCTGCGGGAGGGCGGTGTTCTCACTGAGGAGGAGCTGGATGGCGCCAAACGGGTGCTAACCGCCGCTGCTATGACCTATGTAGCCGCGCTGTTCCTGTCTCTGATGAGCTTTCTGCGCCTGCTTATCATTGTTTTGGGGCGGGGCAGGAGGAATAACTGATGGCGGCAAGCGCCCGCCGGGCGGCACTCTCCGCCTTGCTTGAGGTGGACCGCCGCGGGGGCTACTCCAATGAAGCGCTGGATACGCTTCTGAAAGCGGGTCAGCTCTCTGATGAGGACAGGGCGCTGGCCTCCAGGCTTTTATACGGCGTGGTGGAACGGCGGCTGGCCCTCGATTATCTTCTCTCCGTTTTTTCGTCGATGCCGCTGAAGAAAATGCATCCGGTTGTGCTGGAGATTCTGCGCTGCGGCCTCTATCAGCTGTATTATATGGACAGGGTTCCCGTCTCCGCCGCCGTCAACGAGTCGGTAGAGCTGGCGAAAGCCACGCGTCAGGGACAGGCCGCCGGATTTGTCAACGCTGTGTTGCGCGCCGCCGATCGCGGACGAGAGCACGCATTTGACGGGCTGTCCCCGGAGGAGGCGACGCTTGTCCGGCAATCCTGTCCCGCTCCGCTTTACTCTCTCTGGAAAGCGGCTTATGGTGAAAAAACCGCCGCTGCACTGTTATCGGAAATAAATACCGTGCCGGATGTGGTTTTGCGGGTCAATTCCCTAAAAATGACGGCGGAGGAATTCGCCGCGATATTGGACAGGGAAGCGCTCCCCTACGAAAATACCTCTTCTCTTCCCGGCTGTTTTCGACTTTCGGGTGGCGGCGGCTTAAAAAGACTTGCGAAACTTGCCAAAAACTGCTATTATCATCAGGATACCGCCTCTCAACTCTGCTGTATGGCGTTGGGGGCCTGTCCAGGAGAGCGGATCGCGGATGTCTGCGCCGCCCCCGGAGGCAAAAGCTTTACCCTGGTCCAGTGGATGGAAAACCGCGGGTATCTTCTGTCCGGAGACATATGCCCGCAGAAATGCGAGGAGATGGAGCGGCGGGCCGGGGAGATGGGGATGACGGTGATGCATACCGTTGTTCGGGACGCCTCCAATCCCTGTCCGGAACCCCTCAGGCAATCTTTTGACAGAGTGCTCTGCGATGTTCCCTGTTCCGGTCTGGGTGTTATCCGCAGGCGTCCGGAAATTCGCTATAAGCCGCTTGAGAGCTTCCGGGAGCTTCCCACGCTGCAGTATGCGATATTGGAGAGGGCGGCTGAGCTGGTTCGTCCGGGCGGTGTCCTGCAATACTCCACGTGTACGCTGAATCCTGCAGAAAATGAAGAGGTCGCCGAACGGTTTCTCAGGGAGCATCCCGACTATTCGCCGCGTGTTCTGCCGCTGAAAACATGGTTTTTACTGGCCGAGCGTCCTCCTGCGGGCTATCTGACGCTTTTTCCTCATATACATAAGACAGACGGATTCTTTATCGCCGGATTCACAAAAACGAGGTGACTGTTTGGGCTTGACGGATATCAAATCATTGACAGAGGATGAGCTGAGGGAGGAACTGCTTGCTTTAGGTCAGCCCGCTTTTCGAGCTAAACAGGTCAAGGCATGGCTGGATGCGGGTGTCGATACTTTTGGGGAGATGACGAATCTGCCGACGGCTCTCCGCGCTGCGCTGCAGGAGCGCTATGCCATACCTGGTGTGGAGATTGCTAAAAAGTTGGTTTCATCCCTGGACGGGACAATCAAATACCTATATCGCCTTCACGACGGCGAAACGGTCGAGTCCGTCCTGATGCAGTATCATCACGGCTGGTCCCAATGCCTTTCCACCCAGGTGGGCTGCCGGATGGGGTGTTCTTTCTGCGCTACCGGCATGGGGGGATTGGTCCGCAATCTGCTGCCGTCGGAAATGATGGCGCAGATTGAAACAGCGCAAACAGACAATACTATACGCGTGAGCTCGATTGTATTGATGGGAATGGGGGAGCCGCTTGACAATTTTGACAATGTCGTGCGATTTCTGGATATGCTCTCCGAGCCCGGCGG
>CAKTXU010000406.1 GCA_934630995.1 uncultured Eubacteriales bacterium | reverse complement strand
GGGAAGTTTTGAAACGGCCGTCGGTGATGCCGATAAAGCGAACGCCGTCGGCCAGAGCCTGAACTTCCGGCTGCAAGGCAAGACCTCCTCTTAGAAATATGGTTCTTTTTAGTATAGCAAATTTTTCCATAGTTGAAAAGAGTGTAATTCAGGAGGCGTTAGGCGGTTCCCCTGACCGCGCAGCGGACACGGAGCCCTGGATAAGCTGTGCGCGCACCGCCTGTCAGGGAAGCCGCTTCTCCACCATGTGGGGAACGCCGTCCAGGGGGATGCTTTCCGCCGGCTCGCCGTCCACCAGCAGAGCGGGTTCCCCCCGCTCCACGGTCAGGGAAAGGAGGGTGCCGTTCAGGGTGAGGGACAGGGTATAGCCGGGCCAGCCGTCGGGCAGGCGGGGTGTCAGCTCCAGCCGCTCCCCCAGCGGGCACAGGCCCAGCAGAGAGCTCATGACCGCCGTATAAAACCATCCCGCCGAGCCGGTGTACTGGCTCCAGCCCACCCTGCCGGGTGCGGCGGGAGCGGCGTAAACATCCCCTGCCAGGGCATAGGGCTCCCCGCCATAGAGGCGGCCGGTTTTGTCGGTATATTTGGCGGCGGAGTTGAGAAGACGGAGCAGCTCCGCCCCCTCCTCGGCCCGGCCCGCCTCCAGCAGGGCCATGGCCAGCCACACCGCGCCGTGGGTATATTGCCCGCCGTTTTCCCGTACACCGGCGGGATAAGCGGTGATATACCCCACCCGCCGATCCACCCGGGCGAAGGGCGGGGCGAACAGCCTCACCACCCCGTGCTCCCTGTCCACCAGCTGGGACAGGGCCGTGTCCAGGGCGGCGGCGGTGCGCTCCTCCGGCAGGCCGCAGAAGACGGCGAAGCTCTGGGTCAGGCTGTCCACCGCGCAGGCCGGATCCCCCTTGCGTCCCACCGGCGTCCCGTCGTCAAGATAGGCCCGCAGATAGCGGTCCCCCTCAAAGCAGGCGTCGGCCGCCGTCCGGTAGGCTTCCGCCTGACGGCGGTACTGTGCCGCCGTCTCCTCCTCGCCCCGGGCCGCGCACAGGGGCGCGAAGCGCTCCAGGGTCATAGCCAGGAACATGGCCAGCCAGACACTTTCCCCCGTCCCGCCCGCGCCGATGCGGTTCATCCCGTCGTTCCAGTCTCCCGACCCCATCAAGGGCAGGCCGTGGGCGCCGGCGGTACAGGCCTTGTCCAGCGCCCGCAGGCAGTGGACATAGATAGTGTCCCGTCCCTCGCTGACTTCCGGCTCGAAATACCGCTCCTGTTCCTCCGGGCCCAGGACGGGGCCGGTGAGCCACCGTACCCGGACATCCAGCAAGGAGGCGTCCCCGGTAAAGGCCGTATACGCGGCCGCGGCGAAGGGCAGCCAGACCAGATCGTCGGAGCAGCGGGTCCGCACCCCCCGCAGGCTGCCGGGGAGCCGGTGCCACCAATGGAGCACGTCTCCCTCCTCAAATTGTACGGCCGCGCAGCGCTGAATCTGCCGTCTGGCGGCCTCGGGCCGGAACCACAGGGCCGCCAGGCTGTCCTGGAGCTGATCCCGGAATCCCCAGGCCCCGCCGCACTGATAAAAGCCGGTGCGCGCATAGAGGCGGCAGCGCAGAATTTGATGGGGCAGCCAGGTGTTGCACAAGGCGTTGAGCGGCTCGTCCGGCGTGTGCAGCCGCGGCGTATGGGACGCCTCGCCATAGGCGGCTTCCTCCGCCGCCAGAGCGGGCAGCCGGCTCGCCGCCGCCTCCCGCGCGGCAAAGCCCAGGACGAAATCCACCCGATCCTTCCGGCGGGGAAGCAGGCGCAGACGGCGGATCACCGCCGCGCAGGGATCGGGAACCGGCGCCAGGGTGCCGCCCCCCCAGTTTCCCGTCAGGAAGGCGCCCCGGTCGCAGTCGCAGCCCTCCGCGCCGCCCAGGGCTGTCAGAACGGCGGCGCCCTTCACCCCGGCAAAAGGATTGCGCAGCAGCAGCGCCCCGTTTTCCCAGCGGGCGGCGGTGAAACGGGCGTTCTCCCGCCCGACGCCCAGCACCGGCTCGATATAATAGGCCGTTTGCAACTCCAGCTCCTCCTCTTCCGTGTTTTCCAGCTCCAGGGTGATCCGTTTCCAGCTCCCCTTGCGGGGGATACGGATGGTCACCGTCGTTCGGATCGCGCCGCAAAGCCCCTCATAGCGGGCGAAATTCTCTCCGAAGGTGGTTGCCGTCCCCCAGACCGCATCCCAGATTTTGCCGCCGGTGCGCAGCAGGAGCATCTCCCCGCGGTTATCGGAGGCGGTGTCGTTCATCCAGGGGGTCAGCTTGTTCTCCCTGGCGTTGACCGCCCAGGTGAAGCCTAGCGCTTCGTCGGATACCAGGGTGCCGAACACCGGATTGGCCAGGACATGGCACCAGGGCAGCCGGGGCTTTTCCGTCAGCCGGAATTCGTCCCCGGCGAAGAGGCCGCCACGGATGGCCAGGCCCGCCCCCTCCGCGCCCTCCGCCTTCAGCGGGGCGGCGGGATGGATATCCACCGGCCGGTAATCCGCCGCCGGCAGGCCCGCCCGTTTGAGATCCCGGGCGCCGTTGTGAGCGCAGACCGCCGTCAGCAGGGACAGCGCCTCCTCCCCGTGGACGAACAGGTTGACCGGATGGATAC
>CAKTXU010000405.1 GCA_934630995.1 uncultured Eubacteriales bacterium | reverse complement strand
CCTTGGAACTGCCATCAGAACCTGCGTTGTCCTGGTGATGGCATGGGTGGTTGTATTTGTCAAAGGCAAACAGCATCACATCACCGCTGCTGAGGGTGGCGGCCAATTTTGTGAAGCTGACTCCCATGCCGGTGCTGTCCTGGAGGGTCAAGGGCTCCACGCTGACCAGGACCTTGCCGTCTCCGTTGATATCCTTTCCATACAAAGCCAGCTGATCGGCCAGGTACTTCTCTTGATCAAAAACAGGAGAATTGGGATCCGCACCGATCCCCAAGCCGTTTTCGGTAATGAGCATCAGGCGGTAATCATAGCGGGGCCGGGTGACCGACTGAACGATGATAACGGTCAAAGCGATCAGGGCGGCTGCGCTGCCCAGAACCACCCATTTATAGTGATACCAGAAATTTTCCCATTTTTTCTTGGGGGTTTTGGGCGTTTCCGGATCGGTCTTCTTCAGCTCGTCCTCGCTGACGCCGACCAGATACATCTCACGGGCCATAGCCGCGCACCATCCCTTTTATCGATTGAATGAATACTTTTTTCATATAGAACGGCTGTAAATCGCAGGCGTCCTTACACTATGGGGAAGAAGCCGCCTTATTCAAAATATCATAGCAGATTTACGCCGCTTTTTCAAGTCTGATTTAGGCGACGGCCACAAAAGCCGGGACCCACAATAAATGCAGGCCCCGGCTTTTAAGCATTATACCGTTGACGGCTTAAGCGTTGCGGATTCTCCGCTGGGACGGTTCCAGAGTATAAAGAGCGGTATGGGATTCCATCGCGCGTTCGGCGAGCATCGCCGCTGAAAACGCCGTATACACCTCGTCGATGGTCGGCGAAGCCGGAGTTCCCTCCTCGATCATGGAAATCAGGCAGGAAAGCTGCGCGTACATATCCTTGTATTTCGAGCGAATATTGAAAACCCGATACTCGCCGGCGGCGCTGTCATATAGCTCGATAAGGTCTCCCTCTTCCCGGTTCTGCGGCCGGTTCTCCCGGAGCGTCAGGACAAGCCTGCCCCTGTCTCCGACAAATTCCTTACGGTTTTCCGCCGCCAGATTCCGGCTCCATCCGGCTTCATATACGCCGACGCACCCATCGGTCAGCCGCGCCTCGATAATGCCGTAGTTGTCACGGGGCGCGTCCGGGTCAAGACGGCAGCTCATTCCCCGCACCTCCGCTATCCGCGCACCCGTGAACCATTGCATCACGTCCAGATAATGAACGCCGCAGTCCACGACGGGAGAACAGTCCTGCAGCAGACGCTTATACCGGGGCCAGTCTATCGCGTGATGGTTCTGTACCATGCGCATCAGCCGCAGCTTCCCCACGACGCCGCCCTGAATGAGCTCCGCCAGCTTCTGATATGATCGGTTATGCCGCAGAATATGGGCGACCAGCACACGGCTCCTGCCGCTTTTTACCAGTCTCACAAACCGCAGTCCATCCTCCAGGCTGGCCGCGATGGGCTTCTCACAGAGCACATGCTTGCCGGCTGCCAGACAATCCTGCAGAATCGCCAGATGGCTGTCCGCATAGGTGGCGATGATCACAATGTCCGTATCCTTTTTTTCAAGAAACGGGCGATAATCCGTTCCATAACCCTCCGCGCCGTATTTACGGGCGAACAGCGCCGCCCGTTCCACCCGGGTATCGACTGCGCCGACGATGCGGATATTCTCGCGGTAATAGATGTCCGCCAGATGCTCTTCACCGATATGACCGCAGCCTATCAGTAAGACTCCAAACCGTTTTTCCATGCTTTCACTGCTTCCCGGGTCCGACCCTGCATTTCCATGGCGACTTTTGAAACCATACGCCAGGCTATTGTTCCGATGTGGTATCGGATCCTCCGTCTCCACCTGTTCCCCTCGACTTTCTGAGTACGAAGAAAACCGCCGTTCCTCCGCCGAGAATGACCACCGCGATAACGGCAATGGTCACCGGCCAAACCGGGAAACCACCCTTCTGCTCACCGCCGGCATTTTCTGTCGCGCTAGAGCCTATGTTACCCGCAGCCGTGGTTTTTGTGGATTTGGGCGCGGAGGTCGTGGCGGCTTCCGAGGGTTCCGTCGTGGTGGCGGGCGGAGCCTCCGTGGTCGTGGTCGTCGGTGTCTCCGATTTTACCGGCTTGGTGACCGGTTCAAATTCGGTGGCGTTGGGATCCACCTTATATACCCGGAAACTGCTCATTTCAAAGGGGACATGGTTGGTACCGATTTTGAATATCGGCGTGGCCATCACCAGCGGCATGTCGCCGTTGTTACCGCCCCAGTCGTTGGTCACCAGCTGATTGTTGATATAAATATTGCGTCTATAATACCCGTCCGCCACCTTGAAATGTATGTCGAACTTGAAATCCGTTCCCTTAGGGATTTTGATATTGGTACACTGCGCCTGGGCCTGGCCGTCCTGATTCAAATAGATGACGTTGGTGTTGACCGTCACGCTTTGTTCAGTCGTGCTGTTCTGATTGGTGTATACGGAAAAGCCGGTCCAGTCAGGAGCCTCTTCGGGAATCTTCGCCCAAAAGCTCAGCACATAATCGCTGCTGTTGTCCACTTCTCCCACTGAGAAGGAGACGACTTTCTCTTCTTCCTGCACGTCCTTGCTTATCAGGAGATCCTTTTCATAGGTGAAAGC
>CAKTXU010000404.1 GCA_934630995.1 uncultured Eubacteriales bacterium | reverse complement strand
ATGCTGGCCGGAGCGAGGAACGCCGCGTCGTTGACATCCACCAGGCTCTGGAAATCCCCTGCCCGGCGGGCCTCCGCCTCCAGCTCGGCATAGCTCCAGGGCCGTGCGGCGGTCAGCTCCCGCCGGATGCTCTGAATCATCCACAGGCCCATGATATTTTTGAGGAACCGGTAGCGGTAGGCATAGCCGCCCTCATTGGTGAAATTGCGGGCGCGGCTCTCCGCCGTGGTGACGGGCTCCGGGTTCTCGACCCCCAGCAGGCTCCAGGTGCCGCTGGACAGGGTTACAGCCCGATCGTCCCGGGCGGGCACGGCCAGGAAAGCGCTGCCGGTGTCGTGGGTAGCGGGCAGCACCACCTCGCAGTCAAAGCCAACCGCCTCCTTCACTTCGGCGGTAAAACGTCCCAGCCTGGCGCCCGGCATCACCGGTTCGCCGAAGATACGCCGCGGCAGGCCAACGGCGGCCAGGAGCTCCTCATCCCAGGTCTTGCTGCGGGCGTTGATAAGCGCCGTCGAAGTGGCGTTGGTGTATTCATTGGCCGCCTCGCCGGTCAGCCGGTAGTGGAAATAATCGGGGATCATCAGAAGGCGTTCGGCCGCCTCCAGCTGCTCGGGATGCTCTTTTTTCAGGGCGGCCAGCTGGTACACCGTATTGAAGGGCTGATATTGGATGCCGGTTTTCGCATAGTGCTCCGCAAAAGGCAGAACCGGCTCCAGGGCTTCCCGCATTCCCTCGGTGCGCTTGTCCCGATAGGCCACGGCGTCGGTCAGCGGACGGCCTTCCCCATCCAGCAGCAGAAAATCCACCGCCCAGGTGTCGATGCCCATGCTCACCGGAATCCTGTCCCGCGCCTTGCAGGCCCGCAGGCCCTCCAGGATGTGCCCCCACAGGGCTTCGACATCCCAGCAGTCATGTCCGTTGCGCTGTATCTGCGTGTTTTCAAACCGATAAATTTCCTCCAAAACGATGCGGCCGTCCTCCACATGGCTGACGATATGCCGCCCGTTGGACGCGCCGATATCGACGGCAAGATAGAACTTCAATCGCGGCACCTCCTCTTAAGTTTATTGTAAAGAAGAGAAGGAGAAAAAAACAGGACGGCGTTTACAAAAACAGCGTCCTGATTTGCAGCTTGTCAGGGCTTCGGGCCCTTTCGGTATTCCTGGGGGCTCATGCCGGTGCGTTCCCGGAAGACCCGGTAAAAATAGCTGGTGTTTTCATAGCCCACCGCGGCGATAATTTCCGCCACGGAGAGGGACGATCCGCGCAGCAGCTGCCGGGCCGCGGCAAAGCGCTTATCCTGCAGCAGCTGCTGAAAGCTGGAACCAAGCTGTCCCTTGACAACCCGGCTTGCCGTGTATTCGGGAACGCCGTTATCCCTGGCGAACTGCCGCAGGGTGGCGGCGCCGTAGCTCTCGTCGATATAGCGCAAAGCCCGCAGGGCCAGCGCACGGGGGGCGTCCCCGCCCGTTTGGGCGCAGTCGGTCAGACGCATCAGATAGAGGAACAGCAGCCCCATGGTGACCTCGTTCAGCCGCATCCCCGCGTCGTCGGGATGGCAGAGAGAATAGACCAGGTTTTCCACCAGATTCTGCACCGGCAGCTTGTCCGCGACGGAAAAATACAGGTATTCGTCCGCCGCCCCCTCCCCCGCCAGGCTGGCGATGATGAAGTCGCTGAGGATATTCTGCTCCTCCATCATGTCGAAGGCCGTGCGGAAAAAGGCCGGACGGACAATGAAGTTGACCCCGATATCCTTTTTGCCCGCGGGCAGGATCTCATGCCAGGTATTCCGCCCAAAGAAAATAAGCTCGCCAGCCCGGACGTGGATCGCCTTCCCCCCCACCAGATGGGTGATTTCCCCCTGGCATACGTACATGATTTCGACGAAATCGTGCCGGTGGCGGGGAAAAGCGGTAAACCGGGTGTGGGAACGGATGGATATGGGGCGTGCGTCCCCCACCACCTTAGCGGCCTCCACCGCGTCCCTGCGATCGTCACTGTAAAGCCCCATGTCCAGGGACGAGCCGTCCAGGATTTTTTGCTCCTCTTCCGTGATTTCCGACAACAGCCTGAGCAGCGCGGCGTCCATCCAAATCCCTCCTTTTGTTTCCGGCTTTTATGTTTCTGCCCGTCCTTTATGTCTTTCGGCCTCCGCCTTCACATACTCCCGAAAGCTGCGCAGCTCCGCCCTGTTCCAGACCGCTCCGCCCGTTTTCCGATCGGTGTCCCCGGCCGCGTGATAGACGTCGAGGGCTTTCTGAATGAGGGGGTGGTAAACCGCCGGGAGATGCGCGAGTCCCCATTGTCCGCCTTCATCCTTACTCAGACAGCGCCGCTCCCTGCCGGTCAGGACCTGCAGCACACGGCAACTGTTCAGGATACCGTAATAGGGGCTTTCACAAAGATGATCGCCGGTCAGAATCCATTCCAGATCCTCCGTTACCGCCGATACAAAGTCCTCCCAGCTTCCCTCCCCAAAGGTATCCTCTATGCTTTCCCCGGCAAGACAAACGCCGCGCCGCTTCAATACCGTCAGATGGGCGCATAAATCGGTATCCAGCAGTTCGTCGGTGTAATCGACCCCGCCGCCAAGGATTCTGTCGTGCCAGGCTTCGCTGTAATGCAGTATACAGGTAGGCTTTGAC
>CAKTXU010000403.1 GCA_934630995.1 uncultured Eubacteriales bacterium | reverse complement strand
CGCCATGCCCGCAGCCTTGTGCCAGTGCCATTTGGTACCCGGGGGCTCCAGCTCATCGAAAGAGCGGGCGATGCTCCTCTGGCTCGCCCGGCCCACCGCGTACTCCATCACCATAATCGGCAATCCTAAAAGAAAAAGAAACAGTAGGTACAGCAAAACAAAAGCCGCGCCGCCGTATTTCCCCACCACGTAGGGAAATCTCCATACATTTCCAAGACCGATGGCGCATCCCGCCGAAATCAACAGGAATCCCAGCCTTGAGGAAAATTTTTCCCGCCGCATCCGCTTCCCTCCCAACCGTCATTCCCCATTTTCTGCAGATTTCACAGAAAATATACTACAGGGCGGCTTTGGGCTAACCCTATTCCCGGCATTGTAATTTAAGGCGGTTCAGTGTATAATAAGCCTGTGTTTACCAACTTGCGATAATATATAGATATAAATTCGCTTTTAGTGAACTTTGATGAACAGGGGCTCGGCAGCATGGACGATATGCTTTCAAACAAACGACATGAGCTTAAAAAGGAGCAGAAGCTCTCCCCCTCACTTACCGCACAATATGACGCCGCTCTGCACAGCATATACGACGAGCTGTATGAGCTGAATTTGACGCGGGATACCTATCGGATTCTCTTCCATGTCAAAGATAAATATATCGTGCCTCCCGAGTCGGGTAAACTGAGCGAGACCGTTTTGGACGTGGCCGCCCATACAATCCATCCCGAGGATAAGGAAGGGTTTTTACTTTTCTTTGATTTGCAGTCAATTCGCAAGGCCTTCCGGCAGCAGAGGCGGGAATCCGTCATCGGGGAATTCCGCAAGCTCCGGACAGACGGGCGGTTTCATTGGGCTTCCCTGACGGTTTTTCCCATCCGACCGGAATCGCGTGCGTCGGAGGACGAAATTTTACTTTGCTTCATTATGGATATTGAGGGGAAAAAGCGAACCGCGGAAATTGAGGCGCAGAATCACCTGCTGCGGTACCGGCAGATGGATGACGAGCGGTATCGCATTATCGTGGAGCAGACCGGCGCCATGGTCTTTGAATGGAATTACGAGACCTGCCAGCGCTATGTCGATCCCCGTTTGAGCGAGGTGTTGTGCGGCGATTATACAAGCAGGGATATGTTCTATGTCTGGGAAGAGGACCGCGTGATCCACCCACAGGATTTGTCCAAGCTGCAGAACTTCGGCCAAAAGATATTGAACGGTGCAACCCGTGCCGACATAACCCTCCGTCTGCGCAGCCGGGAACAGGAATTCCGCTGGTACCGCGTCGCCGTCACCCAGCTATTGGACGAGCAGGGACATGCCAAACGTTTCATCGGCTCCCTGACCGATGTGGACGACACGGTCAAGTCGGAGCTGGCGCTGAAATACCGGGCCGAATTGGACATGCTCACCGGCATCTACAATGTTCATACCTTTACCGCAAAGACACAAGAACTGCTGACTCGTCACGGTGAGGACCGCTATGCCATCATCCGTACCGATATCAATCGTTTTAAATTTATCAACGATATTTACGGCATGGAGGAGGGGGATAAGCTTCTGTGTCGTGTCGCTCAGACGCTCCGTGAGCTGATACCCGCGGGAGGCACCTACGGCAGGCTGACCGGCGACGTATTTTGCATGTGTGTGCCGTATGAAAAAGAGGACGATCTGATTGCGTTGACCGAACGTATCACAGTCCGGCTGGAGCAATACGGAATAGGCTACAAGGTTTCCTTATCCTTTGGCATCTGCACCGTGGACGATCCGGAGGTTCCCGTCAGTATTCTGTGTGATTGGGCTCATCTGGCCCTCAAAACCGTCAAAGGCAATCTCATTCGGCGGTACGCTTTTTATGACGATACCCTGCGCGCCCGTCAGCTGGACGAACGCATTATTGAAAACGAGATGGAGGATGCTCTTCGCCAAGGGCAGTTTGTGGTTTATCTTCAAGCCAAGCACGACATCCGCACCCGGCAGGTTGTGGGCGCAGAGGCATTGGTGCGCTGGCTTCATCCGCGGGAGGGACTTCTCGCTCCAGCCCGCTTTATCCCGTTGTTTGAGCGCAACGGCTTTGTCGTACGGCTGGATGAGTTCGTCTGGGAGGAATGCTGCAAGATTCTGAGGCGGTGGATAGATGATGGTGTCACGCCTCTTCCCCTTTCCATAAACGTTTCCCGCATGCATATTTTCAATCCGGGCTTCAGCCTTAAAATGCAGGCTCTGGCGTCCAAATACCGGCTGCCCTATAGCCTGCTGGAGCTGGAACTGACAGAAAGCACCTTTATCGAAAACGCCCAGGAGCTTTATGACATCATGACCGATTTGCAAAGCCGCGGTTTTTCCTTTTCCATGGATGATTTCGGCAGCGGATACTCCTCGCTGAATATGCTGAAAAATGCGCCGGTGGATACCATCAAGCTGGATAGGGAATTTCTCCATGAGACAACCAGCCAAAAGGGGCGAAGCGTGGTGCTGTATACCACCGCCCTGGCGCGGGAACTGGATCTGCGGGTCGTCGCCGAAGGCGTGGAAACCGCCGAGCAGGCGGAATTTCTGATGCAGGCGGGCTGCACCAGAGCGCAGGGATATTATTTTTCCCGCCCGATGCCGGTCATGGAATTTGAGCAGCTTGCCTTTGGCCGCACGATTTCCTAAAG
>CAKTXU010000402.1 GCA_934630995.1 uncultured Eubacteriales bacterium | reverse complement strand
TGCGCATTGTCAAGGTGTTCTGGGGCCTGGACGCGGCTCTTGCCTACAAGCGGCACTTCCCGGCGATCAACTGGCTGACCAGCTATTCCCTCTACGCCGATTCCTTGGCCGGATGGTTCAATAAAAACGTGGGAGACGACTGGAGCCTGCTGCGGGGGCGGCTGATGACCCTGCTTCAGGAGGAATCGGAGCTGGAGGAAATCGTGCGGCTGGTGGGTATGGACGCCTTGTCTCCCGGCGACCGGCTCAAGCTGGAAACCGCCCGATCCATCCGGGAGGATTACCTCCATCAGAACGCGTTTCACGAGACGGACACCTATACTTCCCTCGATAAGCAATATCTGATGATGACGGCGATATTGTCCTATTATGACAAAGCGGCCAAAGCGCTGGAGGAGGGGCTGGATATCCAGACCGTGGTATCCCTTCCCGCCCGGGAACGCATCGGCCGGCTGAAATACGCCGCTGAGGATGCCGCCGCCGATGAATTCACCCACTGTCTCGCTCTGTTGGACGAGGAGCTGGGCGAGGCGCTAAAGGCCGCCGAAGATGCGGCATATACGGTATAATTATCCGATTGATGTGAATTTTAGGGCGGGTGTTCCGCCCGCGGGAAAGGTGGAAACGGCATGCCGAAGGAATACCGGACCATCCGGGAGGTGGCCGGTCCGCTGATGATGATCAGCGACGTGGACCAAGTGACATTCAACGAATTGGGCGAAATCACCCTGCCCAGCGGTGAGAAGCGCCGCTGCCGGGTGCTGGAGGTGGACGGAAGCAACGCCCTGGTCCAGCTGTTTGAAAGCGCGGCGGGGATCAACCTGGAGGGCTCCAAGGTCCGCTTCCTGGGCCGTTCTATGGAGCTGCCCGTTTCCCCCGATATGCTCTCCCGGGTGTTCGACGGCCTGGGCCGCCCCATCGACGGCGGGCCCGCCCTGCTTCCGGAAAAGAGGATGGACGTCAACGGCACGCCGATGAATCCCGCAGCCCGCAATTATCCGCAGGAATTCATCCAGACCGGCGTGTCCGCCATCGACGGCCTGAACACCCTTGTTCGGGGGCAGAAGCTGCCGATATTTTCCGCTTCCGGCCTGCCCCATGCCAACCTGGCGGCCCAGATCGCCCGGCAGGCATCGGTGCGCGCCGACGCGGAAAAAGGGGAACAGGCGCCCTTTGCGGTGGTGTTCGCCGCCATGGGTATCACCTTTGAGGAATCCCATTATTTCATCGAGTCCTTCCGGGAAACCGGCGCTCTGGATCGGACGGTGCTCTTTATCAATCTGGCCAACGACCCAGCCATCGAGCGGATAGCCACCCCGAAGATGGCGCTGACCGCCGCCGAATACCTGGCCTTTGACCTGGGGATGCAGGTACTGGTTATCATGACCGACATCACCAACTATGCCGACGCCCTGCGGGAGGTATCCGCCGCCCGCAAAGAGGTTCCCGGCCGGCGGGGCTATCCCGGTTATATGTATACCGATCTGGCCACCCTGTATGAACGGGCGGGACGGAAAAAGGGGGCCGACGGCTCCATCACGCTGATTCCCATTCTCACCATGCCGGAAGACGACAAGACCCATCCCATCCCCGACCTGACCGGATACATCACAGAGGGACAGATCATTCTTTCCCGTGAGCTGTACCGCAAGGGCGTGAAGCCGCCCATTGACGTACTGCCGTCCCTGTCCCGTCTGAAGGATAAGGGTATCGGTAAGGGCAAGACAAGAGAGGACCACGCAGATACCATGAACCAGCTGTTTGCCGCTTATGCGCGAGGCAAAGAGTGTAAAGAGCTCATGTCCATCCTGGGGGAGGCCGCCTTGACCGAGCTGGATATGAAATACGCGGAGTTTGCCGATCGGTTTGAAAAGGAATATGTGTCTCAGGGCTACACCAACAACCGGAGCATCGAGGAAACCCTGGATTTGGGCTGGAAGCTGCTGGCTATCCTGCCCCGGAGCGAGCTCAAACGGATAAGTGACGAGATGCTGGACAAGTATTACGGCAAGGTGTAGAGAGACGTTAGGGACGTCTGCATTGACAATACCGGTCAAATAAGAGAAAGGAGGGCACCCTGGCAGAGATGCCGTGAAGGAAAAGGCGGGAACGCCTTTTCGGGGGCGCCCGCAATGCAATATCTGTTTAGATAAGAGAAAGGAGGGCGCCTTAATGGTAAATCCCACCCGAATGGAGCTGACGCGGCTCAAAAAGCAGCTGAATACCGCCCTGCGCGGACACAAGCTTCTCAAAGACAAACGGGATGAGCTGATGCGCCGCTTCTTGGATCTGGTCCGGGAGAACGAGAGTCTGCGCCGCCAGGTGGAGGAAGGGATCCGGAAGGCGGATACGCATTTTCTGCTGGCCAGCGCCGTCATGAGCAAGGAGGCGCTGGATGCGGCGCTGCTGGCCCCCAAGCAGGAGGCGGCTCTGGAGGTTTCCTCCCGCAACGTCATGAGCGTGGATCTTCCCACCTTTGCCCTTTCCAACCGCACGCCGGAGGCAGGGGACATCTATCCCTATGGCTTCGCCTTCACCTCCTTTGAGCTTGACGGCGCGGTGGAGCAGCTGTCCGGGCTGCTGCCGGCCATGCTGCGGCTGGCGGAAATCGAAAAGGCCACGATGCTGTTGGCCGGGGAAATCGAGTAGACCCGGC
>CAKTXU010000401.1 GCA_934630995.1 uncultured Eubacteriales bacterium | reverse complement strand
GTCCCGTTTGGACAGGCGGCGGCCGTCCGGCGCCAGCAGCAGCGGCGTATGGCAATAGGCCGGCGTCCGCGCGCCCAAAAGCCGGAGAAGATAAAGCTGCCGCGGCGTTGAGGAAAGTAAATCCCTTCCCCGCACCACCTGGGTCACCCCCATGGCCGCGTCGTCCACCGCCACCGCCAGTTGATAGGCAAAGACGCCGTCGGCGCGGCGCAGGATAAAATCGCCGCACTCCCCGGCCAAATTCTGTTCCTGAACGCCATAATGGCCGTCTGCAAAGCGGACAACCTCTTCCGGAACCCGCAGCCGTATGGACGGCCTGCGGCTTTTGGCAAGAGCGGCGGCTTCTTCCGGGGAAAGGCGGCGGCAACGTCCGTCGTAAATGACGTCCCCGTCCGCCGCATGGGGTGCCTCGGCGGCGTGAAGCTGGGAACGGCTGCAAAAGCAGGGATAGAGCAGGCCCATGTCCTGCAGAAGCTCCAACGCCTCCTCATACAGAGCCGTGCGGCCGCTCTGATAATACGGACCGCAAGGGCCGCCCTGGGAGCCGCCCTCGTCCCAGTCGAGACCGAGGAAGCGCAGATCCGCCTCCAGCTTGTCCGCATAGTCCCGGCTGGTCCTGTCCGGATCCAAATCCTCCATCCGCAGTATAATCCGCCCGCCTGCTTTACGGGCGGACAGCCAGGCCAGCAGCGCGCAGAATACATTCCCCAGATGCATATGCCCGCTGGGCGTCGGCGCGAACCGCCCTACCACATCCGCCGTCATCGGTCAGTTCCCTCCCGGCCAGCGCGCCGCCTGCGCGCGGTTTATCTATTATAATAGGAAGCCGGACGGCCCTTGTCAAGATAAAGTGACCGGGCACTGGTGATGGAAGAGTGCGGCCCCGCCCTGCACACCCCTCTCAATCAGTACGCCGGGCTTACGCAGAAACAGTTGAATAAAACTCCCATATCGCGGTAACCGGCGGTCTGCGCCACGCCGCTATTTTCCTACCGGTGTTGGCCTGCCGGAGCTGTATGCTCCTGCCGCGGGAGTATGCTGCAAAGCCCGGTGTAACATGTAAAAGCATCACTTAAGCTTCACTGTTCCCATGATGCTTTGCAGTTCATCCGGTCGTATATCCAAAATCGGTACAAAACGCTCCTGACGCTATCCATTTTTTATTGCTTCCAATCGCCAAAAATACAAGGAATACCTCTCTGCCTGTGCAATCAGTATAGCAGCTCCGCATAAAAAAGGCGAGCCGCTTTCGCCATAAGCGGCTCGCCTTTTCAGTTTATCAAAGTGGTCCGGCCTTATCGGAACTGAAACAAATGCGGGGAATTCTCCCCATTATTGACGCCTGCGGGCGGACGATGGTTGCGCGGAGCGGGGAACCCTGACGGTTCCCCCTCCCTCCGATATTTTTTCCTTTAGTTAGTTGATTACTTCAGCGGCGGGCTCCTGCTGCTTCTCAAATGTAAAGCCGACGTCCTTTATATCGACCAGAATAGTATCCCCCGCCTGAAACCGCCCCTCCAGCAGCCGCTCGGCCAGCACGTCCTCGATTTTGGACTGAATGGCGCGGCGCAAGGGCCGGGCCCCATAAATGGGATCGAAGCCCTCCTTGGCAATCTCCGTGACCGCCGCGGGGCTGACACTGGCGTGCAGCTCCATATCCGCCAGCCGCTTATCCAGCGAACGCAGCATCCGCCGGGCGATCTCCTCGATATCCGGCTGATTCAGCTGCTGGAAAACGATGATGTCGTCCACGCGGTTGAGGAATTCGGGACGGAAGGCCTTTTTCAGCTCTCCCATCACATCCTCCCGCATCCGCTTCTGATCGGCCGTGGCGGCCGCCACCCGCTCCATATCGGCAAAGCCGAAATGCCGGTGCTCGGTGATGAGCCTCGCCCCCACGTTGGAGGTCATGATGATCACTGTGTTTTTAAAGTCCACCCGCCGCCCCTGGGCATCGGTGAGGATACCGTCCTCCAGAATTTGCAGGAGCATATTGAACACATCGGGATGGGCCTTTTCGATTTCATCAAACAGGACCACCGCATAGGGTTTACGGCGGATTTTTTCCGTAAGCTGGCCGCCCTCGTCGTAGCCCACATAACCGGGAGGGGACCCGACCAGGCGGGAGACGGTGTGCTTCTCCATATATTCCGACATATCCAGCCGAATCATGGCGTTTTCATCCCCGAACATGGCCTCGGCCAGGGCTTTGCACAGCTCAGTTTTGCCCACGCCCGTAGGGCCCAGGAAGATGAAGGAGCCGATGGGACGCTTGGGGTCCTTGAGCCCCACCCGCCCGCGGCGGATGGCTCTGGCGACGGCGGATACCGCCTCGTCCTGGCCCACAATCCGTTCGTGCAGGATATCCTCCATTTTCAGCAGCCGCTGTCCCTCGGCCTCGGTCAGCTGCACCACCGGCACGCCGGTCCAGCTCGAAACGATTTCCGCGATTTCCCGCCCCGTCACCTCGCCGGTGATGCCGGCGTTTTTGTCCTGCCACTGCTCTTTTTCTTTTTCGAGCCTCTCGCTGGTTTCCTTTTCCTCATCCCGCAGCCTGGCCGCCCGCTCGAAATCCTGTTCGTTGACGGCGGATTTCTTCTCCTCCGCCAGCCGCTTGACCTCTTCCTCCAGCTTTTTCAGATCCGGCGGTGCTGTAAAGGCGCGGAGCCGTACACGGGAGGCTGCCTCATCCACC
>CAKTXU010000400.1 GCA_934630995.1 uncultured Eubacteriales bacterium | reverse complement strand
CCATGGACAGCCGCAGAAGCTTTGACAGCATACTCTGGCGGTAATCGATAAAATTGACCGCCCCGGTCCGGCAGGAATAGCGGCGTTTGCTCAGCCAGCCGTACCGCACACGCAGCATATTTCCCTCCCGCCGGACGGAAAAGCGGATATAACTCATAAAGCTGTGGATAAAGCCGATGAGCCAGGCGAAAAAAATCAGCAGTGCCAGCACAGCGGCAGCGGTAGGAATGAAGGCGATCAGACTGGCAACCCCCTCCAGCTGGCTGATGAGCTTATCCCGGAAATCATTTCCGAACAGCTCTCCCGCCTTGCTGAAAAAGGTGACCAGAAATACGACGCCGGTAAAGGTGCTGGAAACAAACACCGATAAGAAGGCGATATCGTACCACTTGGGGCGATAGGCCTTCACCGAGGCGTCAGGACGCTGCGGATGCTGACTTCCAAGCAGTGCCTCGGCATCCCGCCGACCGATGGTGATCTGGCAGTCGGCCCGCCGGAAGGTGCCGGCGTCGGTATCCGCATAGACCCGCACCGCCTTTAAAGGCCGCAGATAAAACGGTTCATAGCACATCAGGGTAGACAAGGATGCTGCCGGAATGGTGGTCATCCGGCGCACGATAACCCCTTTGCGTACCGTCATACCACTCTCGTCTGCCGTATAGCTCTGACAAAGCCAGTTGAGAATGGAGGCCGTCAGAATGAAAAGCAGCACCAGAATATCCACCCAGGCCCCCTGGAGCCAGGCATAAAAGCTGGCGGCCGAGTAGATGGATAGCAGACCGCGCACCAAAGGAATCAACAGCAGGTATAGCTGCCGGTAGATGGTTTCCACAATCAAGACGGGATGGGCCCGCACACGGGCCGGTTCCGACCGCCGCATTTCACACCTCCTCCGTCACTTTCCCGACAAAAGCCGTTCCTTCAGCGCTTCCCCTTCATCGGCCCTTATGCCGGTGATAACGAGGAAGCTCCCGGCGGAAAAAACCGCCAGCATAGTCAAGTTCAGCAGGTATTCCATCGGCCCCCGGATGGTCGTCACATATTTGACGCTTTGCAGGGGCATGGTTTTCTGGGAATAATAAATGACGCCGCCCTTGACCACCAGCCGTCCGTCCACGACGCCGTAGGAACGGCGGCGGTAAGCCAGCGGCAGGTAAACGCAGCCGAAAAAAAGACAAACCGCCACCCACACCACGAGAAATATCCGGGGGATCCAGATGGGCATCTCAAAAGGAAAAGGCACCAGATACAGCGCCAGCGTGAGACACGTCAGGAGCAGAGCCGCCAGGCATAAATAAATTTCCCAAGCCAGCAGGGCCTTTTTATCCAGTCTCCGCATGGCTCCCCTCCTTTCCTACGCCGCTTTATCCAATTGTTAAGTATACCATGAAATCGCGCCGGGGAAAAGCGGAATTTTTAAGGATGTAAAAAAGGCGCCCGGATACGGGCGCCTTTTACCGCTTATTGGCGATTCTCCTCACAGATCCGGCATAACCGGCCGGATGACCACCCGCTGGCACCTCCACCGTCACCAACAGGCTGCCGCGTAGAAGTTTCCGCAAAACGTTGCAGCCTATTCAAGAACGAAAAAACGAGGAGGCTCTATGCCTCCTCGTTATACATCCTCTTCATTGTCGAAATAAAGCCGTATCGCCTCGGCAGACGGACGGGTGATTCCCTTTACGCCGCACAGCTCCTCCACTGTCGCCGCCTTGATGGCCTTGAGGGAGCCAAAATGCCGCAGAAGTGCCCTGGCACGGGCCTCCCCCACCCCATCAATTTTCGTCAGGACGGTGCCGATGCCGGACTTCTTCCGCCGCTGTCGGTGATAACCGATAGCCCAGCGGTGAACCTCCTCCTGGATGGAAGAAACCAGAGTAAAGGCAGAGCGCTTGGCATTGATGGATATTTCCCCGCCGTCCTCGGCAATGGCCCTTGTGCGATGACGGTCATCCTTCACCATACCGTAGACGGGGATATGCAGCCCGAAGCTCTCCACCACCGGCCTCACGGCCGCCACGTGTCCCTTGCCGCCGTCCAGCAGGATAAGGTCGGGCAGGCGGCCGAAGCCTTTCCCCTCCTCTTTGTGTTCCTCATATTCCTGTAGCCGGCGGGTCAGCACCTCCCGCATGGAACCGTAGTCGTCCTGTCCCACCACCGTTTTGATGAGGAAGCGGCGGTAGGCGGCTTTCAGAGGCCGCCCGTTCTCGAACACCACCATGCCGGCCACATTGTCGCTGCCGGCGGTATTGGAAATATCGTAGCTCTCAATATAGGCCGGGGGCTCCGGCAGACCAAGAAGCCGGGCCAGCTCATCCAGGGCGGCGGCATCCCGCCCGCTGGTGCCTATCTGCTGGGCAATCCGCTCCGCGGCATTGCCCCGGCACATCTCCACCAGCTTGGCCTGCTCCCCCTTCTGGGGTAAAACAATATGCACCCGCCGACCCGCCTTGTCAGATAACCAGCGCTCCAGCAGCTCGGCGTCTTCAATGTCTCCGTCCACCGTGACCTGGGGCGGCACCTCCTCCCGGATGGAATAATACCGCCGCAGGAACTCAGCCCGGGCTGCCGGCAGACTGTCTACCTCATCGATAAGAAAATGCTCCCGGTCGGTCAGGCAGCCGCCGTGAAAGCGGAACACCTCAAAGCAGGCGCCGCCCGGTGCCTGGGCTATTGCCACCACATCCTGCTCCTCCAC
>CAKTXU010000399.1 GCA_934630995.1 uncultured Eubacteriales bacterium | reverse complement strand
CTGCTGTTTTCCACCGCCCGGCAGGCGGGAGAGCTGACCGCCTCCGCGCTCGGCCGTCTGCTCGCGCCCTTTGAGGCCGATCCGAAAGCGCCTCTTACCGCCGAAACAGCGGAACAGCTGACGGCCCTGCTGCCCGCGCTTGTCGGGAAAGCCGGGGAAGCCGTCCGCCGTCTGTACAGGCGGGCCGCAGCCCTGGGAAAGGCGCTGGACAGGCCGGTGGACGGAACCAAAGCCGCCGCGCTGTTCCGCTGCGCCCCCTATGAGGATCCCGTCCCGTTCAGCCGGGTGCTCCCGCAGCTGCTCATCTGCAGCCTGCGCCTGTGCCCCGCCCCCGATTTGGTGGAGCTGGCCGGCGCGCTGGATCGGGATTTCGGCGGCGATTACCGGGCGCCTCACGTCATGGCGGCGCTGCAGACCCGTCCCGCGGCCGACGCCACCGCCCTGGCCGGAGAGCGGCTGAAGCCCGCCGGCGGCTTTCTGAAACGCAAGGAGCCGCGGCAGTCGCCTGCGCTGCTGCAGCTGACCGTCGGCTCCGTGGTCTGGAACGCGGAAGCCTCCCGCCATGAGACGCGCTTCGCCTATACCGAACCGGCTTCTCAGCGCAACCGTGTGCGGATTCATCCCCTCTTTGAGCCGCTCGACCGCCGCTGGTACAGCGACCTCATCGCGCTGGGGCAGGAGGCCGAGTACATCCTTATGAACAACCTCCGGCCGGACGACGAGCCTCTCCGGCGGCGGCTGCTCCCCTATTTTCTCAGCCGCTCCAAGGCCGCGCCCGACAATTTCAACTATTTAGACGCCCTGCGCCGGCTGGGCTGCCCCTCCTGCGAGGAGATGGCGGTTCGTTACTGCCGGCAGCAAAAACGGCTGTATTTCTGGAATCTCCGTAATCTGTTCGAGCAGCTTCCCGGCGGCGCGGCGGAAAAAGCGGCGGAAGCCCTGCGGGTGCTGAAGCTGGCCGAGGAAGGCGGCGTCCGGGTCGCCGGCTCCGGTGATTGGGCCAATCTCCGCGCGCTGGCGGCGGAGTACCAGCAGGCCGCGGCGCCCAGCCGCTGAGAAAAAGGAAAGGATGGAACCACCATCATGGAACAGGAAAAGGTCCAAAGGCTGCCCGCCGAACGGCTGTATAAAGAGGAAATAGAGGCCCTGATCGCGGCGGAAACCGATCCCGTCCCCACAGGCTGGAGCATGTCCCCCCGCTCAGTGCTGACCTATATCACCGGCGGCCGGTCGGGCAAAACCGTCATCACCCCCAAATATATCGGCTCGGACCGGCTGGTGGAAATAGCCATCGCCACGCTCGTCACCGATCGGGCCCTCCTCCTCGTCGGGGAGCCGGGCACGGCAAAGAGCTGGCTGTCCGAGCATTTATGCGCCGCCATCAACGGGGACTCCACCAAGGTCGTCCAGGGCACGGCGGGCACCACGGAAGAGCAAATCCGCTATTCCTGGAACTACGCGATGCTCATCGCCCAGGGCCCCTCGCAGGAGGCCATGCTGAAAAGCCCCATATACCGGGCCATGGAGACGGGCACCATCGCCCGGGTGGAGGAGATTTCCCGCTGCGCCTCCGAGGTGCAGGATTCCCTGATATCCCTGCTGTCGGAAAAGCGTATCTCCGTGCCGGAGCTGGGGACGGAGCTCCCCGCGCGCAAGGGCTTTTCCCTCATCGCCACCGCCAACACCCGCGACAAGGGGGTCAACGAAATGTCCGCCGCCCTTAAGCGGCGGTTCAATATCGTGGCGCTCCCCGCCCCGGCGGATTTGGAAACCGAAATGGATATCGTGCGCACCCGGGTGGAGCAGCTGTCGGGCAGCCTGGACCTCAACGCCTCCCTGCCCAAGGACGAGGTGGTGGAAAAGGTGTGCACCATCTTCCGGGAGCTTCGGGAGGGGGCCACCCTAGACGGCAAGCAAAAGCTCAAGGGCACCAGCGGCGTCCTTTCCACCGCGGAGGCCATCTCCCTGCTGGCGAACAGCATGGCCCTGGCGGGCAGCTTCGGCAGCGGCCGGATCACCGACGCCGATTTGGCCGCCGGTCTGCAGGGCGCCGTGGTGAAGGATGAAGACAAGGACGGCGTGGCCTGGAAGGAATATCTCGAAAACATCATGAAGAAGCGCGGCGCCGCCTGGGCCGGTTTGTATAAGGAGTGCAAGGAGCTGAACGGACGATGAGGGAGCCCGTTCTGTTCGGCGTGCGGCATCTGTCTCCCGCCGGGGGGTGGCATCTGCGCCGGCTGCTGGAGGAGGTCAAACCCCGCCTGGTGCTGGTGGAGGGGCCAAGCGATTTCACTCCGCTGCTGACCGATTTGACCCGCCCGCAGACCCGGCCGCCCGTGGCGGTCCTGGCTTATACCCGGGAGGCGCCGGTGCGCACGGTTTTATATCCCTTCGCCGTCTATTCCCCCGAATACCAGGCCATTCAGTGGGCCGCGGAAAACGGGGCGGTCTGCCGGTTCATGGATTTGCCCTCCGAGGTGTTTCTGGCCCTGGCCGATACCCAGCGCCCGGAGGAGGGCGAGGAGGGGCGGCTGAACGTTTACCGCGCCCTGGACGAGCAGGCCGGGGAGGATGGCCACGACACCTTCTGGGAGCGGACTCTCGAGCATACCGCGGCCCCCGGCGCCTATCACGCGGGCGCCAATGCCTTCGGCGCGCAGATACGCGCGCTGACAGCCGGTCAGGACGACGATTGGGCGGAAACTCTTGTGCG
>CAKTXU010000398.1 GCA_934630995.1 uncultured Eubacteriales bacterium | reverse complement strand
GTTGGAGAATCCGGTGCTGATGCTGGCCGCCTTTCTGGGAGTCATCGCCACCCGGCCGGAGCCGGGTGGCGGACCCTACCAGCTGTCGATACGCACCGAGCTGTCGTATATCGAACTGGGCGGGCAAAAGCTGCTGCTGATTCCCGGAGAGCTGTTCCCGGAGCTGGCCTATGGCGGCGCTCTGGAAACAGGAGCGGCGGGAGCGGGAACAGACAATCCCCCCACCTTTGCCGAACTGCTGGGTGGAGACGATTTTCTGGTGTTGTGGCTCGCCAACGATGAGTTAGGGTATATCCTGCCTCCCAATGACTTTTATCTGGACGGCAGGGCGCCTTATGTGGCCGAGGGCCGGGACGCGCAGGGGCGGGCTCACTATGAGGAAACCAATTCCACGGGCCCGCAGGCGGCGGCCTGTGTCACGGAGGCGCTGCGCCGCCTGCTGGCGGAACTGAGATACTGAGAGGGGACAAGGGGATGCGTACGATATTTATTGTCAATCCGGCCGCTGGAAAACGGGGAAAGCCCCTCCGGCTGCTGCCAGAAATCCAGGCGTATTTTTCCGCTCATCCGGAAGCAGGCAGCTACAAGTGCCGTGTCACCTCTGCGCCGGGGGAGGCGAGGGACATCGCCCGGACCGAGGCGGAGGCGGGAGACGAGGCGCGTATCATCGCCTGCGGCGGGGACGGCACCCTGATGGAGGCGGCGGAAGGGCTTTATGCCGGGTTATCGGGCCGCTCCGGCGCCGCGCTGGGCTGTATTCCCTGCGGCTCGGCCAATGACTTTGTCCGCAGCTTTCCCGGGTTTGATTTTCGGGATCTGGACGCCCTTATACGGGGAGAGGTGCGGAGAGTCGACGCCATTCGCTGCGGAGACAGGGTGGCGCTGAACCTGTGCTCCATGGGGATGGACGCCGAGGTGGCCGCCAAAAAGGACCGCTACAAGCGCCTGCCGCTGGTCAGCGGGCCGCTTGCTTATCAAATGGCGATTGTAGACGTGTTCTGTCATCGGATAGGGAAGGACCTGCGGGTGGTGATGGACACCCCGGGGGGGACGGTGGAGGAAAGCGGACGGTATTTCTTCGCCCTGGCTGCCAGCGGGCAATATTATGGGGGCGGCTATCGTGGGGCGCCGGAAGCGGTTCCCGACGACGGCCTGCTGGATTTCATCTTGGTAAAGGCAATGCCCCGGATTCGGGTGCCCGGCTTTCTCTCGCGCTACAAGCGGGGTGAACACCTGGACATGGAGGGATGCAGCCGGTACCGGGGGATCAGGATGCGGGTGTTATGTGACGGGGAAGCTGCGGTAAACCTGGACGGGGAATGCCATACGGCGCGGGAGGCTGCCTTCGAAATCCTGCCGGGAGCGATCCCTTTTCTCTTCCCGGCCCGGGCTAAGGCGGACGGACATTTGTAAAAAAATTGTGAAAACTCATTTGGCCTCTTGATTTTTTTCATTTTGCGATTACAATAGTAGACAGATTAGCACTCAGGTTTTCGGAGTGCTAAAATTGACACAAAACCATCAAGGAGGAAAATTTTTATGACTATCAAACCGCTGGCCGACAGAGTCGTCATCAAAATGGTGGAAGCCGAAGAGACCACAAAGAGCGGCATCATTCTCGCCGGTTCCGCCAAGGAGAAGCCCCAGGTGGCCGAGGTCGTGGCCGTGGGCCCGGGCGGCAACGTTGAGGGCAAAGATATCACCATGTATGTGAAAGCCGGCGACAAGGTCATCACCAGCAAGTATTCCGGCACCGAGGTCAAGGTGGACGGCGAGGAATACACCATCGTCCGGCAGAGCGACATCCTGGCCGTCGTGGAATAAGCGGCTGTAAAACGAAAGAATTAACATTTAGGAGGAATTATTCATGGCTAAACAGATACTTTTCGGCGAGGATGCCCGCAAAGCGCTGCAGTCCGGCGTGGATCAGCTTGCCAACACCGTGAAAATCACCCTGGGGCCCCGCGGCCGCAACGTGGTGCTGGATAAGAAATTCGGCGCGCCCCTGATCACCAACGACGGCGTGACCATCGCCAAGGAAATCGAATTGGACGACCCCTTTGAAAACATGGGCGCCCAGCTGGTGAAAGAGGTTTCCACCAAAACCAACGACGTGGCCGGCGACGGCACCACCACCGCCACCCTGCTGGCCCAGGCCCTCATCCGCGAGGGGATGAAGAACGTAGCCGCCGGCGCCAACCCCATGGGTGTGAAGAAGGGGATTCAGACCGCGGTGGACGCGGTTGTGGAGGCGGTCAAGGCCAATTCCAAGAAGGTCAGCGGCTCCGACGATATTGCCAGCGCGGCCACCATTTCCGCGGGCGACGCCACCATCGGCAAGCTGATTGCCGAGGCGATGGAGAAGGTTTCCGCCGACGGCGTTATCACGGTGGAGGAATCCAAGACCGCCGAGACCTATTCCGAGGTCGTCGAGGGCATGCAGTTCGATCGCGGCTATATCACCCCCTATATGTGCACCGACACCGAGAAGATGGAAGCCGTCATAGACGACGCCTATATTCTCATCACCGATAAGAAGATCTCCAATATCCAGGATATTCTGCCCCTGCTGGAGCAGGTCCTGCAGTCCGGCAAAAAGCTGGTCATTATCGCCGAGGACGTAGAGGGCGAGGCTCTCTCTACCCTGAGTGTCAACAAACTGCGCGGTACCTTCACCTGCGTGGCCGTCAAGGCGCCGGGCTTCGGCGATCGCCGCAAGGAAATG
>CAKTXU010000397.1 GCA_934630995.1 uncultured Eubacteriales bacterium | reverse complement strand
CAGCAACACACAGGAGAACAGGTTCCCCTTGTTCTCAAACCGCAGCTCGTAGAAGCCGCGAATGGGATGGGACAGGATGGTAAAAGAATAGCCCAGTCCATCCAACACCTTCTTCATGTCGGTAACCATTCCTTTCTGACCGGATTGAGAACCGGGTACTTGCCGATAGAAGGTATGGTGATGGCTTACAAAGCCATCACCGGCGCTTTTTCCGGAAAAAGCGGATTTTCACCCGCCGGAGCTGTCGAAGGCTTCACGCCTTCTCCTCCGGCGCCTCACAGCGCGCCACAACAGCAGGACGGTGAGCCCAACCGCGAGGACCGCCAGCCCGAGGACGACCGGCACAAAATACCGCTGTACTTCGGCGGCGCGGTACTGCTTGAATGCCTTGGAATACCAGCTGCTGTTCTGGCTTTCCTCAAACAGACGCATCGCCGTCTCATATTCGCCGTTCTGGTAGGCGATTTTTCCCAGCCCGACATAGGCGAGAAGATAGCCGGCGCTTTGATCGAGCACCGCCTCCCAGGCGGTTTTTGCCTCCTCCAGGTGGCCGGTGTATTCCGCCCCCAGCGCGTCCATGACCGCCCGGGCAAACGCCGTTTGCCGATAGACGCAGACGCTGCGGGTGCCGGTATCCGCCACATAAAGGTATTCGCCCTGCTGGGTGACCGCCACCGGCATGCGCAGTCCGCCGGCCGTGACGTCCGGTCCGGCAAAGGCGAACAGAAGATAGCCGTCCGGGGAATAGGTGAAGATGTGGCTGCGGTTGTTGTCGAGGAGGGTAAAGGTGCCGTGCTCTCCGCAGGATACGTCCATGATGTGGGAGATGCCCTGATATCCGGTAAAGCTGTCGGTGAATACCGCCAGATCCCCCACCACCGGGCCGTAGCCGTTGCGGTCGAGGATGTCGGAGCCCTTGTAATTGAGCCGCCGCACCACCATCCCCTGATCGCTGCCCACGCCAGAACCAATATTGCCGCTCTTGCCCGCACGGATATCGCTGAGCACCGCGTCCTCATCCATGGCGGCCATGGTCGCGAACAGATAGCCGTCCGCATCCAGTTCGATGTTGTTGTATTCCACCGGCACAAAGTCCTTCATGCGCGCCCGCTGCGCCGCAGTGGAAAAACGCCGCCACAGCAGCTCGATGGTGCTGTATTTCACCTTGCCGGCCGCCAGAAAGCCGGTGAAGGTCCCGTCCGGCTCGAATTCGACAATCCCCTCGTTGACGTTGATCGCCACGACATGGATGCGCCCGGTGGGATCCACCGCCAGCTTCGAGGGGCGGTAGCGTTCGGTGAATTCCGCCTGGATAATCTTGGAGGAATCCGCCGAAGGCGCCGGAATGACGAGCTTTTCACGGAACTGCCCGTCGAGATGCAGCACCTCCTTGGTCTTGCCGTCGGCTATATAAATGTCGCCGTCGGTATCCACAAAGACGCCCATCGGTTCCCCGAAGTGTACAAAGCCGCCGTCCGCAGCGGTATACCCCTCCGGCGCCTCGATCAGGCAGAGCTGTTCATCCATCACCACGATGCGGTTATCGCTCTCCTCGCTGCCGCTGACCGCAAGATAGACCCGACCGTCCGGCGCCGCAAAGAGATCGTTGAGCTGGCGGAAATCCGCCAGGCCGATCTCCACGCCGTCAATCTGTTTTTCAAGGGTATACGGCGCAGGGCAATCTGCAATATTTCCCCAGAGTCCATAGGTATAGCTGGGAAACATCCGTTCCTCCACCGTATCGGCCGAAGCTGCCGGCAGGGAGGACGACAGCGTCAGCAGTGCCGCGGCCAAGCCGAAAAGCCTGCGGATGTTCATACGCGCGTCCCCCTTTATTCCTTAATACCCGAAGCGGTCATCGTGTCGAGAATATTGCTCTGGGTGATGATGAAGATGGTGATGGGCACGATCATCATCACCACGCTCACCGCCGCCGACGCGCCCGCCCGGCGCACACCGCCCGCGGCAATCTGGCCCAAGGCATAGGTCAGCGGCTTGAGCTGTTCGCTGCGGATGGAGACGCCGCCATTGGCGTTCCATAAGCCCTGCACCGAAAAAATGATCAGGGTCAGCCACGCCGATTTCACGCTGGGCATGACCACTTTGAAGAAAATCCGCACCTCCCCCGCGCCGTCAATGCGGGCCGCCTCAAGGATCGCGTCGTGCACATTTCCCATGAACTGCTTCATCAAAAACAGGCCCAGCGACGACCCGATAGCCGGCAGGATCAATGAGGCGTAGGTATCCACCAGATGCAGGTTGGACAGGATGATGAAGTTGGGAATGGAGGTGACGGTGGGAGAAAACAGCAGGGTGAGCACCACTACAGAGAAAAACAGGTTTCTCCCGTAAAAGCGATGCTTCTCCAGCACATAGGCCGCCATCGACGAGAATATCACATGCAGCCCGGTCCCTGCGACGGTGACGAACACCGTGTTGAACAAATAGCGCGACATGGGCACCCAGGTATTGCTCATCAAGGTGCCGAGATCGAGAAAATTGTCAAAGGTCGGATTCTGCACGAAAAAGCGCGGCGGATACAGGAACAGCTCGCTCAACGGCTTGAAAGCGTTGTTGAGCACATACAGGATGGGGATGACCATGACTACCGAGAACAGTGCCAGCACCAGGAGGTTGAGCAGGTCTCCGGTCACGCTGCGGGTCTGCTTGACCCGCAGCAGATGCCGAAATAACCGCCCAACCGGCCCACCGTGCCGCGCCGACCGTTCCCGGCC
>CAKTXU010000396.1 GCA_934630995.1 uncultured Eubacteriales bacterium | reverse complement strand
GTGCGGACCATGCCTACCTCGCTGTGCGGCGCCAATCGATCCATGGCGGGCTTGCGGGCGGCCTCCATCGGAGTGCGTCCCTCCAACGCCGGACAGGGCGTATCCGCCATGCCGTCACATAAAACCACGATATATTTCATCCGAATCCCATCCTTATCCGTATCCCCGTCTCCGCCGGGGATGAGTTGTATCGGCAACTCCTGTCAGTATACCAGATATCGGAAAAAAACGAAAGCGCCGTCGGGACCCTTTCCACAAGAAAACGCCATTGCCGGACAAAATTCTGTGTTTTTGACAAAAGAATGGCAACTTTTTAACAATTTTTCTGTATGTAAAAATTGCCGGGAATGGATTGCATTTTTACCCGCCGTGCAGTATAATGTGAACTAAGTTTTAACATGGGCGGGAATGGGGTTTTTGCAGAAAAACCGCCGTTCCGGCGGCTTTTTCGGCTTCTGTTTTTTTGTCTGATTTGGGCCCCGGCGCTTGCCGGCGGTCCGCAAGGAAATGAGGTATCCGTATGTCGATGTTGTTTGACGCGGCGGCACAGGCCAAGGAAAGCGTCGGGGAGATACTGTCCGGCGCCGGCATGACCATTTTGACGGGTCTGCTCGTCGTGTTTTCCACCCTGCTTATTTTGACCTTCATCTTCTGGCTCTTCGGAAAGGTGTTCGGCCGCGCAAAGGCAGGGGAGAAGAAAAAAGAGGAAAAGCCCGCAAAAGCCCCTGCGGCTGTTCAGACGGCGCCGAAAGCGCCCGCGGTACAGGAAGCGCCTGCCGTGCAGGCGGGTATAAGCGGCGAGGTGGTGGCCGCTATCGCGGCGGCGGTCGCCTGTATGGCGCCGGAGGGAAAACGGTATGCGGTGCGCAGCGTCAGCCGCGCCGGAGGTGAGCGTCCTGTGTGGTCTGCCGCCGGTCTGGCGGAGAGCACCCGTCCCTTCTGATAAAGACATAATAAGCGTTTTGCGTCCTCACCCATGAGCGGCGGAAAACCTCGAAAGGAATGGTTATACGAATGGGCGCTTTATGGGAGGCCATTGAGAAGCTGTGGATGGATTCCGGCTTCGTCAAGCTCTTTGATTTTCAAAACGGCGGCTGGAAAAACCTGTTGATGATAGGGCTGGCCTGCGTTCTGATTTACCTAGCGGTCAAAAAGGGCTTTGAGCCCCTGCTGCTTCTGCCCATCGCCTTCGGCATGCTGCTGGTCAACCTGCCGAACATCCCTCTGGGCGGCATCATGGATCCGCAGCAGAATTCTTTGGTGCCGTTTACGCCGCAGGAGGCGGCCAATTACGCCCAGGGAATTATCGACCAGAATTATCCCGTATTCACCATGAACGGGGTCCATTACTGGCAGCATTTTGAACAGGGCGGCCTGCTGTGGTATCTCTACCAGGGTGTGAAGTTCGGTATCTATCCGCCCCTGATTTTCCTCGGCATCGGCTGTATGACCGATTTCGGCCCCCTCATCTCCAATCCCAGGAGCTTTCTGCTGGGCGCGGCGGCGCAGCTGGGGATTTTCATCACCTTTTTCGGCGCCCGCGCCTTCAACCTCCTTCCCTTCGCGGAGGAGCTCAACATCGCCTTCACCAATCAGGAGGCGGCCTCCATCGCCATCATCGGCGGCGCGGACGGCCCGACCGCGATTTACCTGACCTCCAAGCTGGCCCCTCATCTGCTGGGAGCCATCGCCGTGGCGGCCTATTCCTACATGGCGCTGGTGCCGATTATCCAGCCTCCCATCATGAAGGCCCTGACCACCAAGAAGGAGCGCAGCGTTGTCATGCAGCAGCTGCGCCCGGTGTCGAAAACCGAAAAGATCCTGTTCCCGATTTTCGTCACCGCCATCTGTGTCCTCCTGCTTCCCAGCGCGGCTCCCCTCATCGGGATGCTGATGCTCGGCAACCTGTTCCGTGAAAGCGGCGTGGTGGAACGCCTGAGCAAAACTGCCCAGAACGAGCTGATGAACATCGTCACCATCATGCTGGGCGTCACGGTGGGCGCCACCGCCAACGCCCAGACCTTCCTGCAGAGTAAAACTATCCTGATTATTGTCCTCGGCCTCATCGCCTTCTGCGTGGGAACGGCCGGCGGCGTGCTGCTGGGCAAGCTGATGTATGTGCTCACCGGCGGCAAGGTCAATCCCCTCATCGGTTCGGCCGGCGTGTCCGCGGTTCCCATGGCGGCCCGCGTGGCCCAAAAGGTGGGACAGAAGGAGAATCCCAGCAATTTCCTGCTGATGCACGCCATGGGCCCCAATGTGGCCGGCGTCATCGGGTCGGCGGTTGCCGCCGGCGTCCTGCTCTCCCTGTTCGGCTGAGCGATTTGACGCGATAACTGGATAAAGGACAGAAAGCGACGCCTCCGTCGTTGCGAAGAACAGGGATTATCCTGTGGTTCGGAACAGCGGAGGCGCTTGTTTTCCGTGGAATGCGAAAGGATGAGTCACAACCATGCAGGAATATATGGCGGAGTTTATCTCCCTCCGCAAACGGCTGATCGAACGGGAATTTGCACGGATGAACGAAATGCAGCGCCGGGCCGTATTCCATACCGACGGTCCCCTCTTGATTCTGGCAGGGGCGGGCAGCGGCAAAACCACGGTGCTGGTCAACCGCATCGCCAATATGATCCGGTACGGGCGCGCCCATGCCAGCGACGAGGTGCCCGCCTCGCTGACGCCGGAGGACTGTACGCTGCTGCGGGATTGCCTGGCCTCCGACAGAAAGCCGGAGGGCCGCGCGGCGGATCTGTGCGCGGT
>CAKTXU010000395.1 GCA_934630995.1 uncultured Eubacteriales bacterium | reverse complement strand
AGGCAGGGCACCTCGACACAGGCGTTGCGCGGCAGGTTGGTGATGAGGCCGGTGTTGAGCACGTTGCCGTGGATGCGATAGGGCACGTCGCTCATGACCGCCTGGATGATGTAGGAGGCGAACTCATGGGTCTTCTTATGTTCAATGTGGGAATCCTTCAGCAGGCCGTCCCGCATCTCGTTCCAGCCTTTAATTTGCTCTACGCAGCGGCGGGGATACTCATCCAGCGGGATTTTGTACCGCTCGATGAGCTCCGGATACCGATCCTTGATGAAATAGGGGGTATACTCGGAGGTGTGCTCGCTGGACTCGGTGACATAGTAGCCGAAGCGGCGCATGATCTCCAGCCGCACCAGATCGTTCCGGTCCTTGTTGTAGTCCGGGGACAGGGCGCGGCGCTTGATTTCGGGATAGAGATCGTTGCCGTCCATATCGGTGATTTTGAGCAGCCAGGACTGATGGTTGATGCCCGCGATTTCCCAGCGGCAGTTGTCGGCATATTCGCCCATCCCCAGCAAATCGAGGAGCCCCTTGGCGCAGCCCTGCACCGAATGGCACAGTCCCACGGTCTTGATGCCTGTGTACCGCTGCATATACCCGCTGAGCATGGCCATGGGATTGGTGTAGTTGAGGAACAGGGCGTTGGGGCAGAGCCGCTCCATATCGTCGGCATAGCTCTTCATCACCGGGATGGTGCGCAGGGCCCGGAAAATGCCGCCGATGCCCAGGGTGTCGGCAATGGTCTGGCGCAGGCCGTATTTCTTGGGGATTTCGAAGTCGGTGACGGTGCAGGGCTCATAGCCGCCCACCTGGATGGCGTTGACCACGAAATCCGCGCCGGTGAAGGCCTCGGTGCGATCCAGCGTCTTTTTGATGGTGGCTTTTCCGTTTGCGGTTTTGTTGATATTGGTCAGGATTTGATAGGATTCGTCCAGCCGCTTGGGATCGATATCGAACAGGCAGACGTCAAAGCTCCCCAGCTCCGGCGTCAGGATACAGTCGCCGATGACGTTGCGGGCAAAAACGGTGCTGCCCGCGCCGATAAAGGTGATTTTCATGCGTTTTCATCCTTTCCCTTCATTTGTCCTCATCCTACCGCAAACCGCGCCGGAACACTATAGCGGCATGTTGCAGGGACTTGATTTTATGTTGCATTTTCTGTATGATGAAGAGGAAGGGAGGGAGCGGGGTGCCCATCGGAAAGCATACCGTTTTGTCGGGGCGGGACACGGAGGAACGGCTGAACCTGCACCAGTGCGGCCATGAGGCCTGTGAAAAAGGACACCGCTACGGCCCCGCGGTGCGGGATCACTATCTCATCCATTGCGTCTTCCGCGGGGAGGGCCGGTTTGAGGCGGCGGGCCGCTCCTATTCCCTGTGCGCCGGCCAGGGCTTTCTCATCGCGCCGGGGCAGGTGACGGTCTATACCGCCGACGACGATGCCCCTTGGTTTTACCGCTGGCTGGGCTTCAGCGGTGGGGACGCCCCCGCCATCCTCGAGGCCTGCGGCCTGTCGGAGGCTCGGCCCGTCGTCTCCTTCCGGGAGCCCGAGCGGCTGGATCGCTGCATGGAGGAGCTGGAGCAGCGGTATGAGGCGGGGGACAACGGCTTTGCCCTGCTGTCCGGGATGTACGGCTTCTTTTCCCTGCTGATGGAGGGAGCGCCGGCCGGAACCGCCTCCGGCAGCCGGGTGCTGGACACGGCGGTGGATCACCTTCGGAAAAATTATTCCTATCCCCTGTCGGTGGAGGAGACGGCCCGCCGCTGCGACGTGGACCGCAGCCAGTTGTTCCGGCTGTTCAAAAAGCATCTAGGCCTGTCGCCCCAGCAATATATCCTCACCCTGCGGCTGCAGCGGGCGGAGGAGCTGCTGCGCACCACCAGCCTGTCCGTCACCGAGGTGGTGTATTCCTGCGGCTTCAGCGATCTCTGCCACTTCTCCCGCTCCTTCCGCCGGGCCTACGGCGTCCCCCCCAGCGCCTACCGTCAGCAGGCGTCTGTCAAGGAGACGCCCCAGTAATCCTTTGAAAACGAAATTCATCCAGGCCGACGGCGCGTTTTTGCGCCTGTCGGCGTTATCCTTCTTCCTTGGCGCCGGTAGGCCCTCTTTTCAGCACCACCCCCGGCAGCCGGTCGAAAGGCCGGCCGCCGGGGGTGTTTTTCACGGATTGTGAATCGAATGGGGATTATTGATGTAGCAGGTCGGGGAGGACAGCACCTCCACCTTGCCGTCTGCGGTGTAGAGGACGAATTCCCCGGCCCCGATGATCTGCTTTTTCCGATTGGCCGGATAGCTGACCTCCATCAGCCCCTTGAGGGACCATCCCATAAAATAGGGGTTGAGGTCGGAGGAATAATGCACGCCGGAATCGGACATGGACTTCGCGTACGTCATAACGGTGCCGGCCTTTTTGACATCCCCCATATGGGCGAGATATCCCAAATCCCCGGCGCCGGCGAATATGAGATCGCTGCTGGATTGGTAAGCCTCTCCCTTGTACAGGATCATATTGGGCATGTACACCACCGCGGCTTTATACTTCTCCAGCGCGTCCTTATATTTCTCATCGCCGGTCAGATCGTAGGCCCGCAGCAGGGTCATGGGATTGCGGGCGTCGAACCAGTTGAAGGTGCCCGTCTGCTTGTTCTGCTCATTGTAAACCAGGGCCGCGCAGGTGTGGGCCTTTTCCCTGTATGCGGTGTGACCCAGGCGGACGAGGTAATCACAGGCCGCCACCCGGTAATAGCAGAAGCTGGGGT
>CAKTXU010000394.1 GCA_934630995.1 uncultured Eubacteriales bacterium | reverse complement strand
TACGGCAAACAGCTCCGGTTTCTCCACCATCCCGACTGCTTCGACGAAACGTCCCGGCCGCTGCTGTCCCTTCTGCTGGGCCGGTATGAGGAAATTCTGGCCGGACGGGGAAGCGCTTATCCCGCCGTCCCGCCCCGGGTGGGGCGGGAGCTGCCTTTGAGCCCGTCGGCGCTGGATCGCTTTTTCGCCTTGTACGCGGGGCGGGAGGTGGCCTTCCGGGACGGCCAGAAGACCGGCGCTCTCAGGCTGGCGGAGGGAAACCCGCCCCTGACGGCGGAAATCGGCCGGTCGACGGTCAAGCAGGGCTTCACCGTCCGGTGCGACGGCGCATTCAGCCTGCCGGGGGCCAGGCGGCTGTACGTGCACTGCGGGGATACCCTCTACCGCTGCGACAGGGAATGCTCCGACGCTCTGCGGGAATTTCTGGCCGCGGAGCAGGCGGGGGGCGGCAGCCTCTTCGTCGCGGACAAGGACATGGCCGAATTCTGCACCGGCGTCCTGCCCGCCATCCGCCCCTATGTGGAGCTGGGGGAGGGGGCCGGACAGCTGGAGGCCTTCATGCCCCAGCATCTGGAGGTGGAATGCTACCTCGACGCGCCGGAAAACGGGGTGATCACCGCCCGCGTGCTGTGCTGCTACGGGGAGAGCAAGCGGGATCTGTATCAGCCCGAGCCGGAGGACGGCATCGTCCGGGACCGGCTGGGCGAGCTGAAGGCCCGGCTGGTCATCCAGCGGTATTTCACGGGCTATGTCCCCGGGGAGGGGCATCTGCTACTCCGGGGGGACGACGAGGCCGTTTACCGCTTCATCACCGACGGCGTGGCCGATATCGGGGAGGTGGCCGCGGTCTATGCCACCGCCGCCTTTTCCCGCATAGGCGTCCAGCCGCCCCCGTCGGTGGCGGTCGGGGTGCGGCTGGACAGCGAGCTTCTGGATATCGATTTTGCGGTGGACGGCATGGACATGGAGGAGCTCCTCCGGGTGCTGGACAGCTACCGGCAGAACCGGCGGTATCACCGGCTGCGCTCGGGCCGGTTCATCCAGCTGGACGGCACCGCCCTGGAGGGGCTGGCACAGATAGCCGACGGCCTGGGGCTGACGGATAAGGAGCTGCAGACCGGGCGAATACGGGTGCCGAATTTCCGGGCCATGTATCTCGATAAGGTGCTGCGGGACAGCGAAAGCATGCAGTTCAAGCGGGACGCGGCCTTCCGGAACCTGGTGCGGAACATGAAATCGGTGGCCGACAGCGAATATGCCGTTCCCGAAAGCCTGGAGCCCGTCCTGCGCAATTATCAGAAAACCGGCTACCGCTGGCTGAAAACCATGGAGCAATACGGCTTCTGCGGCATTCTGGCCGACGATATGGGACTGGGAAAAACCCTGCAGGTGATTTCCCTGCTGCTGGACGCCCGGGAACAGGGAAACGACCGCCCTTCCCTGGTGGTCTGCCCGGCCTCCCTGGTGCTCAACTGGGAGAGCGAAATCCGCCGTTTCGCCCCGCAGCTGACGGTGCTGCCCATCCTAGGGGATGCCGAGCAGCGAGCCCAGGCCATCCGCCGGACGGCCGGCTACGACGTGGCCATCACCTCCTACGATTTGCTCAAGCGGGATATCGAGCAGTATGAAAATCGTCTGTTCCGCTACCACATCCTGGACGAGGCCCAGTATATCAAAAATCACAACACCCAGAACGCCAAGGCGGTCAAGGCGGTCCAGAGCCTTCAGCGCTTCGCCCTGACCGGCACCCCGATTGAAAACCGGCTCAGCGAGCTGTGGAGCATCTTTGATTTTCTGATGCCGGGCTTTCTTTATACCTATTCCCGCTTCAAGGAGCGGTTCGAGGTGCCCATCGTGAAAAATGCGGATAAGTCCTCGCTGGATCGGCTCTCCCGCATGACCGCGCCCTTTATCCTGAGACGGCTCAAACGGGATGTGCTGCGGGAGCTGCCGGAGAAGACGGAAACGGTGCTGGCCTCCACCATGGAGGATACGCAGAAGGCATTGTATGACGCCAATCTCGTCCAGGCCAGACGGAAGCTGAAGGAGGAAATCGGCGCCCGGGGCCTGGAGGGCAGCAAGCTGACCATCCTGTCCCTGCTGACCCGCCTTAGGCAGATTTGCTGCGATCCCTCCCTTTGCTACGAGGACTATCAGGGGGGCAGCGCCAAGCTGGAAAGCTGTATGGAGCTGCTGGAGGAGGCCGCCGCCGGAGGGCATAAGGTGCTGCTCTTTTCCCAGTTTACCTCCATGCTGGATATCCTGCGCAAGCGGATCACGGAAGCGGGCCTGAGCTATTATCTGCTGGAGGGGGCCACCTCCAAGGAGAAGCGGGCCCTGATGGTGGAAAATTTCAACCGGGACGATACCCAGGTGTTCCTGATCTCCCTCAAGGCGGGCGGCACCGGCCTCAACCTGACCGGCGCCGACGTGGTCATTCATTACGATCCCTGGTGGAATGTTTCGGCGCAGAACCAAGCCACAGACCGGGCCCACCGGATCGGGCAGAAAAACAGCGTGCAGGTGTATAAGCTCATCGCCCGGGACACCGTCGAGGAAAAAATCCTCCGCCTCCAGGAGCAAAAGCGGGAGCTGGCCGACGCCGTCATCCGGGAGGGGGACGGCCTCATCGCCGCCCTGACCGAGGAGCAGTGGATGGAGATATTGGGGCAGTAACAGCATCGGCTGGCAAGGGCGTGTGGTCCCTTGTCACTCGATGCTGCCCTCCGGCGAAACGGTAAAAAGGCTGCCGCGACGGGGAGAGCTTCTC
>CAKTXU010000393.1 GCA_934630995.1 uncultured Eubacteriales bacterium | reverse complement strand
CCCCTTGCGTTCGCTGTGGCCCATTTTACCCAGAATCCGGCCGGCCGGGGAAGTGATGCCCTCAATGGCGCAGACAGAGCCGTTGGGATTCCAATCCACATCCTCCGCGGGCGTCCCGGCGGGATCCACATACTGGGTGGCGATCTGCCCGCCGGCGATGAGGGCACGGACGGTCTGCTCATCCGCTTGGAAGCGGCCCTCTCCGTGGGAGATGGGCACACAGTGGATTTCACCCGGTTCGCACAGACGCAGCCAGGGGGATTTCACCGAGGTCACCCGGGTGTAGACCATCCGGCTGATATGACGCCCCAGCGTGTTGAAGGTCAGGGTGGGATCGGTGTCGGCGATGTCCACGATTTTGCCGTAGGGAACCAGCCCCAGCTTGATAAGCGCCTGGAAGCCGTTGCAGATGCCCAGCATCAGGCCGTCCCGGTTCTCCAGCAGATCGGCTATCGCTTCCTCCAGCCGGGGGCTGCGGAAGGCGGTGGCGATGAACTTGCCGGAACCGTCCGGTTCATCGCCGCCGGAGAAGCCGCCGGGCAGCATGACGATTTGTGCCTGCCGCACGACCTGTTCCATCCGGACAATGGTTTCCTGGATAGCAGCGGGCGTCAGGTTGCGCACCACCAGAACTTCGGGCTGCGCGCCCGCCCGTTCAAAGGCCCGGGCGGTATCGATTTCACAGTTGGTTCCCGGGAAAACAGGGATAAAGACACGGGGACGGGCTGTTTTAACGGCAGGCGCCAGGCCGCTTTTCTGCGTGAAGAGAGGGACTTCCGGATGCATAACCGGCGTCTCGGCCGGGCGGAGGGGGAAGACGCTTTCCAGCGGCTGCTGCCAGCAGCGGATGAGATCGTCCAAATCCAGCTTTTCCCCATCGAGAATGACGGTGGGATCGTCCACGGTGGTGCCGATGAGCTTGTAGTCCAGCCCCTCCAGGCACATATCGCCCTCCTTGAGCTCCACCACCAGGGAACCGGCCAGCGGAGCGAAGAGCTCCTGGCGGGTGAGGCCGTGATTGAAGGCAAAGCCCATCTTGTTGCCGAAGCACATCTTGGCCACGGCGGCGGCCATGCCTCCTTCCCGGACCACCGAGGCGGCGCTGACAACGCCGAACTGGACCAGCTTGGAGATTTCATCGAACAGAACACGGGTCTTGGCCCAATCGGGAAGCCGGGTTTCCTCATCCACCGGCAGGGGCAGGAAGGCCACCAGGGAATCGGGATTCTGGAAGGCCGCTGTACCGGTTTTGGAAGCCTTGGTCATGCTCAGGGCAAAGCTCACCAGGGTGGGCGGCACGTCCAGCTCGTTGAAGCTGCCGGACATGGAATCCTTGCCGCCGATGCTGGGGACCCCCAGCTCCTTCTGGGCCACAAAGGCGCCCAAAAGGGCCGCGGCGGGCTTGCCCCACCGTTCAGGCACATCCCGGAGGCGCTCGAAATATTCCTGGAAGGTCAGCCGGGCGCCCAGGGGATTGGCACCCATAGCGGCCAGCTTGGCCAGAGACAGGGTCACGGCGTAGGCAGCCCCGTGGAAGGGGCTCCAGCGGGAGATGCCGGGCAGGCCGCCGTAGGTCATGGCCGTGGCGTCGTCCGTCTCCCCGGCGGGCAGGGGCAGCTTGGCGGCCATCCCCTCCTCCGGCGTGAGCTGGTACAAGCCGGCGTAGGGCATATTCACCGTGGCGGCGCCGATGCTGGCGTCAAAGCGTTCCACCAGTCCCTTCTGGCAGGCAACCTCCAGGCGGCGGAGATTTTCCCGGAAAGCCTGGGGCAGGGGAATGACGGCCAGGCCGGAGGGAAGGGCTGCGCGGTAATCGGTCCCGGCGTCGGGCGCGGTGATAACCGCTTTGGCGGTCTGGGTGACGCCGTTGGTGTTCAGGAAAGCCCTGCTGATATCCACCACCGTGTCCCCCCGCCAGTGCATCCGCAGCCGCGGCTCGGCGGTGACGGTTGCCACAGGGGTGGCCTCCAGGTTTTCCCGGTCGGCGGCGGCCGTAAAGGCTTCCACATCGGCGGGAGAGAGGACGACGGCCATCCGCTCCTGGGATTCGGAGATGGCCAGCTCGGTACCGTCCAGTCCTTCGTACTTCTTGGGCACGGCGTCCAGATCCACGGTCAGCCCGTCGGCCAGCTCCCCGATGGCGACACAGACGCCGCCGGCGCCGAAATCGTTGCAGCGCTTGATGAGCCGGGATACGGCCGGATCCCGGAACAGCCGCTGGATTTTCCGTTCTGTGGGAGGATTGCCCTTTTGCACCTCGGCCCCGCAGGTATCGATGGATTCCGAGGTGTGGGCCTTGGAGGAGCCGGTGGCGCCGCCGCAGCCGTCCCGGCCGGTCCGGCCCCCCAGCAGGACGATGATATCCCCGGGGGCGGGTACGTCCCGCACCACGTTTTCTTTGGGGGAGGCGCCCACCACGGCGCCGATTTCCAGCCGCTTGGCCACGTAGCCGGGATCGTATATCTCTGAAACCTGGCCGGTGGCCAGGCCGATCTGATTGCCGTAGGAGGAATAACCCGCCGCCGCGCCGGTGGTGATTTTCCGGGAGGGCAGCTTGCCGGGCAGGGTGTTCTCCAGGGGCACCCGGGGATCGCCGCTGCCCGTGACCCGCATGGCCTGATAGACATAGGCCCGGCCGGAAAGGGGATCGCGGATGGCGCCGCCCAGGCAGGTGGCCGCCCCGCCGAAGGGCTCGATCTCCGTGGGATGGTTGTGGGTTTCATTTTTAAACTGAACCAGCCATTTCTCGGTGCGGGAACCGGACGGGGTATCAA
>CAKTXU010000392.1 GCA_934630995.1 uncultured Eubacteriales bacterium | reverse complement strand
TGGTATGGCGATAGGTGGTAGAGCGAAGCGCGGCTTCGTCCTGTTGACAGGGCGGAGCCTTTTTTATTTTCCCGGAACTTTACCCTCGAGGGTAGCATCCTGAAAGGATCTGATAACAGATGTATGAGAAGGTACCGACCAATCTGAACGCCGTGGAGCGCGAAAAGAAAATCGAGGAATTCTGGCGGGAAAACCACATTTTTGAAAAGAGCGTGGATTCCCGCCGGGAGGGGGAGCCCTATGTCTTCTATGACGGCCCTCCCACGGCCAACGGCAAGCCCCACATCGGCCATGTCCTCACCCGGGTCATCAAGGATTTGATTCCCCGCTACCAGACCATGAAGGGCCGGATGGTCCCCCGCAAGGCCGGCTGGGACACCCACGGCCTGCCGGTGGAGCTGGAGGTGGAGAAGCTCCTGCACATCAACGGCAAGGACCAGATAGAGGCCTACGGCCTGGAGCCCTTCATCGAAAAATGCAAGGAAAGCGTGTGGAAATACAAGGGGATGTGGGAGGACTTCTCCCGCACCGTCGGCTTCTGGGCGGATATGGAGCATCCCTATGTCACCTATCACAACGAGTTCATCGAGTCCGAATGGTGGGCCCTCAAGCAGATTTTTGAAAAGGGCCTGCTGTACAAGGGCTTTAAAATCGTCCCCTATTGCCCCCGCTGCGGCACCCCCCTGTCCAGCCACGAGGTTGCCCAGGGCTACAAGGATGTCAAGGAGCGTTCCGCCGTGGCCAAATTCCGGGTAAAGGGGGAGGACGCCTTCTTCCTGGCCTGGACCACCACCCCCTGGACCCTGCCCTCCAACGTGGCCCTGTGCGTCAACCCGGATGAAACCTATATCAAGGCCGCCGCCAAGGGCGAAACCTATTATCTGGCCGAGGCCCTGGCCCCCGCCGTCCTCGGGGAGGACTACCAGGTGCTGGAAACCATGCGGGGCCGGGATCTGGAGCGCCGGGAATACGAGCCCCTCTTCGATTTCGTGCATCCCAAGGAAGCCTGCTTCTATGTGACCTGCGACAGCTATGTCACCCTGACCGACGGCACCGGCATCGTCCACATCGCCCCCGCCTTCGGCGAGGACGACGCCAAGGTGGGCCGCCGCTACGGCCTGCCCTTCGTCCAGCTGGTGGACGGCAAGGGCCAGATGACCGCCGAAACCCTCTGGCCCGGGATGTTCTGCAAGGACGCGGACAAGGAGGTCCTGCAAGCCCTGCGGGAGCGGGGCCTGCTTTTCTCCGCGCCGGTGTATGAGCACAGCTACCCCTATTGCTGGCGGTGCGACACCCCCCTCATCTACTATGCCCGGGAGAGCTGGTTCATTGAGATGACCAAGGTGAGGGAGGATCTCATCCGCAACAACAACACTGTCAACTGGATCCCCGAAAGCATTGGCAAGGGCCGGTTCGGGGATTGGCTGGAAAATGTCCAGGACTGGGGCATCTCCCGCAACCGCTACTGGGGCACCCCGCTGAATATCTGGGAATGCCCGTGCGGCCACCGCCACGCCGTGGGCAGCATCGCGGAGCTGCGCGCCCTGGCCCCCGACTGCCCGGCGGATATCGAGCTGCACCGCCCCTATGTGGACGCCGTCACCTTCCCCTGCCCGGAATGCGGCGGGGAGATGAAGCGGGTGCCGGAGGTCGTCGACTGCTGGTTCGATTCCGGGTCCATGCCCTTCGCCCAGCATCACTATCCCTTTGAAAACCAGGCGCTGTTCGAGTCCCAGTTCCCCGCCGACTTCATCTCCGAGGCGGTGGACCAGACCCGCGGCTGGTTCTATTCCCTGCTGGCGGTGTCCACCCTGCTGTTCAACAAGGCCCCCTTCAAAAACGTCATCGTCATGGGCCATGTCCAGGACGAAAACGGCCAGAAAATGTCCAAATCCAAGGGCAACGCGGTGGATCCCTTCGACGCGCTCCAAACCTTCGGCGCCGACGCCATCCGCTGGTATTTTTACAGCAGCTCCGCCCCCTGGCTTCCCAGCCGCTTTTCCGCCAAGGCGGTCACCGAGGGCCAGCGCAAATTCCTTTCCACCCTCTGGAACACCTACAGCTTCTTTGTCCTTTATGCCAACATCGACGGGTTCGACGCCACCCGGTACACCCTGGATCGGGCGGCGCTCACCGTCATGGACCGCTGGCTGCTGTCCCGGCTCAATTCCCTCATCCTGGAGGTGGACGACAATCTGGGGAATTACCGGATTCCCGAAACCGCCCGGGCCCTGCAGGACTTCACCGACGAGCTGAGCAACTGGTATGTCCGCCGCAGCCGGGAACGCTTCTGGGCCAAGGGGATGGAGGCGGACAAAATCGCCGCCTACCTGACCCTGTATACGGCGCTGGTCACCCTGGCCAAGCTGGCCGCCCCCATGATCCCCTTCATGAGCGAGGAAATTTATCAGAACCTGATCCGCTCCCTGGATAAGGCCGCGCCGGAAAGCGTGCATCTCTGCCTCTTCCCCGCCGCGGACGAAACCCTCATCGACAAGGAGCTGGAGGCGGACATGGACGAGGTGCTGCAGGTGGTGACCCTGGGCCGGACCGCCCGCAACGCCGCCTCCCGGAAGAACCGCCAGCCCCTGGCGCGGCTCTATGTCCACGCGTCCCACGCCCTGGCGGAAACCTATCAGGCCATCGTCCTGGATGAGCTGAACATCAAGGAATATCACACCGCGGAGGATGTTTCCGGCTTCATCACCTATACCTTCAAGCCCCAGCTCAAAATCCTGGGCCAGAAATACGGCAAGCGGGTGGGCGACATCCGGACCTGT
>CAKTXU010000391.1 GCA_934630995.1 uncultured Eubacteriales bacterium | reverse complement strand
TTCCGCCAGCCTTTTGAGCGCCTGCCTGTCTCCGTCGCGATAGGCCTTTTCCAGTCGAACGCCCAGTTCGGCCTTTTGGGACAGCACCTCACAGAGCTTCTGCGGGACGGCGAACAGCCAGCCCCACGCCCCCTCACAGCAGGGCTGAAGTTCCTCAGCCAAACGGGCGTAGTGTGCGTTCAGCGGCAGGGCGCGGATATGATAGTCATATAAGCCCATAGCCGGATCGTTATACAGCAGACATTTGGAAACGCGGGTTGTTGCGCCGGGCATCCTGCCGGGCGCCGCATCGATCCGGCCCAACAGCCGGAACCGGTCCCAGTCGCCGCCGGTGCACTCCATGAAACGCCGACGCATATGCGCCTCGTCCGTGCAGCCGTTCCAACCCATCTCGGCATAGAGCTGGAGGCCGGGAAGCGTCTGGAGGATATCGGTTTCCGCGCCGTCGTCCTGCCATGCCGTGGCGAACACCTCCCGCACGCCCTCCTGCCTGCAGGCCGTCAGCGCCGCCGTGGTGGCCGCATACATATAGTCGAAATCAATGGCCATCCCCACCCAGCTATGCAGTCCGCCGGCAAACGTCAGCCGATCCGAAAGCTCCTTGTGCATCCGGATAAAGGCGCTGTATTGCTCCGTTTCCAGCGTATAATAGTCCCAATAGACGATATCCACACCGTCCGGTATGCTTTGCCGAATCTCCTCTGTAATGCGGATATGCCGATTATAATACAGCGGGTTGCCCCCGCCCTTGACGGAGGAGGTGTCCATATTGTCCAGCGGAACCTGCTGCTTTTCCGCCGCTAGAGCGAAAAACATATCTCCCCACATCATCGGCTGCAGCCCGATATCCCCGGCGATTTTGACCACCTGCTTCAGGTGGCGCATATAGATATCCTGCGGGCGGCAATGGCCGTGCTTCTCCAGATAACGGCCTTTTCCCAGCCCCCAGGTCTCATCCATGCCGATATGGATTCTCCGGCTGCGAAACGGGCGGGACGCCGCCTCCAGCATCTTTTGAAGGAGCGCATAGGTGGCAGGCTCGTCCGCCAGCAGTACCGCGCCGTTGTCACGCACCGCGCCGAAGGCGTCCCATTGCAGCAGCCTTTCCAGATGCCCCAGGGATTGGATGCACGGGATCACCTCGATCCCCAGGTCAAAGGCATAGTCGTCGATTTCCCGCAGCTCCCGTTCGCTGTAGCGGCCACGCATATACCCGAAATAGGGCTCTCCCTCCACCTGGTAGGTGTCCTCCGTGTACAGCATGAGCATATTCAGCCCCATGGCCGCCATATAACGCAGCAGAGCCTTGGCGCCGTCGACAGACAGAACGTGATTGCGGGAACAATCCGCCATCACGCCGTTGGTGCGAAAGCAGCTGCGCTCCCGCACGGTTCCCGTTTCTTCTCGTTCCAGCATCCCCCGGAGGAGACCCAGCCCGCGGAACAGGGCGGTCTTACCGTCGTAAAGGATTTCGGCCCCCTCGCCGTTCCAGCTCACCTGCAGGCCCTCGCCGCCGTTTCTCAGCGTGACGGGGACACCCTTGTCCCCCTGCGAATAAGAGAGCGTTTCCTGCAGACAGCTCAATCCGTTTTGAATCGCAGGCGTACTCCCGATAAAACGGAGTTCTTTTATACAAGCCATGATACGTCTCCTTAGAGGAACCGGCCACCGGCTGTTAACCGGTGGCCGGCTATAGTATTTCTTTGTCGGTAGCGTCCGGAATCCGTCACAGACGGTCTTAACGGGCGGACTTCTTTTTTATGCCGGTCAGGAGGACGAGGGACAGGCCGCACAGTGCCGCGACGGTCGCCGCCGTCGGCAGGACGCCGCCGGTAATGGGGGAACCCTGTCCATCCTCTGCGAAGGAGGCAAAGCCGAAATCATGCAGATAAACGGTTTTTCCGCTCAGCGCAGTATCCGCGTTGAAGAGCAGCGCCAGGCTGGGGATATCCTCCACCCGAAACGCGTCGCTGCCCCAGGCGGCCTTGAGGGCATCCGCGGCCAGCGGGACGCCGACGTTGCCGGAAAAGCCCGCAGGTATCCGCAGGAAGCCGTCGTCGTTATCGATTGCCGCCTCCGTGAAGACGCCGTCGTCCGTTACCAGATAGTAGGGCTGATCCTTTTTGGGAACATAGCCGGTGGTATCCTTGATGTTGTACTGCACCTTCAGCGACAGCACGGCGGATAGTGCGGAAGCGTCAATATGGAAGACCAAGGCATCCTTACCCTTAGCCTTGGTGTTGTCAATCCCCAGGGAGACGAACCCGGAGGCGGTGAAGGAAGCGGGGAACTTGACCGCCATCGCGTTGACGCCGTTGTTCTTACCGATAGACACGCTGTCCAGGGCGCCGGCGGGCCAGGTGTATATTTCATGCCCATAGCCGTCGGTGGTGGCCGCGTCCTCGTCCGTAAACCGAATCGGGCTGTCCGCCTTTCCAAACGGCCAGACCTTGGGTTTCGCCGTCGTGGTCGTCTCGTCCGCGCCTTTCGTGGTGGTCGTGGCCTCCGCCGGGGCGGTGGTGGCGGCAGCCGCCGCGGGAGCATAGCCGAAATGGTTCATATAAATGGTCCGGTTATACAGGCCGTCGTCGGCCTCCCCCTTGCCGCACCATTTGAAGGCGATTGTCAGCTGCTTGACCTCCTTGACGTCAAAGCCGTCGGTGGGAAACGTCAGCGTGCCGGCAAAGCCGCCGGGAATATCGAAGGCGCCGATATCGTTCCAAACCGTCTGCTCTACCGCCTCGCCGCCGTCGTTTTTCAGGTAATACTTCGCATCCTTG
>CAKTXU010000390.1 GCA_934630995.1 uncultured Eubacteriales bacterium | reverse complement strand
ACACACTTCATGGCCCGCAAGCGGTTTTTCAGGGGTGCGTTGCAAAATGCAAGATTTTGCAACGCACCCTCCCCTTCATGATACCGACTTACCAGTATTTCACATTGGTCGCCAAATTGTTGGATAGATGGATTGCGTTCTCATCCCCATCAATTTCGATAAAATCCGTTTCCAAATCTATGAAGGAAACGGGAAGGCGCACGATATTCCCGATGAAATCGATGGTTCCCCCTGTCTGTTTGATATGCAGGTTGGTGCTGTTGTGAAGCAGGCAGGCAAAGGTCCTCACCGTTCCTCCCTCGACGAGAAAGGCTGGTTCACCGGGATCGAAAATCGAGGATTGCATCAGATTGAGCTCACCTCCGCGGACCTCATAGCCCAGTGTGGGATAGCCGTGGCCGCCGCTGGTGAACATGTTCACCATGGCTCCGCAGTCTTTTTCCATCTCTATATACTTCATGGGATCGTGGGAAAAAGCGATACACAGCCAGCTATTGTAAAAATTCAGCTTACCGGCCTTATCGATTTTGAGGGCGACGGTGGTGGAATCAGTATACTGGGAGATGATCGTGGCGTTGGTGCCTTTTCCCTCCTGCTCGATGAAATGGAGCGCGTACCGGCTGCCAAAGGACATGTTGTTGAACATGTGCTCCTGCTCGTTATATCCAAGAATGAAATAATCATTTTGTTTCATCAGGGACCAGCGCAGCCGCTCCCATTTCGCATCGAAATCCCCACCCGCAAGGGACGGCCTGTTGGGAACATCGGAGGAATGAATGTAGTGGGTGACGAACTGGGTGTTCTGCAGCCAGCCTTCGCCGGAATTGTTGCCGATAAATATCCCCTTGGAGATGGTCTGGCCAGCCAGATAATTGACGAAATGCCCATCGGAGGGGTTGGTGCCGAAATCGACACCGCAGTAGGAATTGATGAGGATGACGTTCTGTACCCAGCATCCTTTCCCCAGACTCCGGATGGTCCAGGGATAGGCCACGTAGTTCTCCCACAGATTCTGATCCGGATAATAGAAATTGACGCCGCGGATGCCTGCCCCCTCCTCTAGGGAAATGAAGGGTGTTCCATCCGCCTCCCCTTTGCCGTTTTTGACATTGAAGAGGGTGCCGACATGATAACCGGTGTGGGTCAGGGTATCGAAAACGCCCCGCAGCTCCACGCCGGAGGGAACGGTCAGAGTCCCCTTGAAGACGTAGCGTCCGGGCTGCACATAGACAGTCCCGCCGCCGTTGGCTCCGGCCGCATCCAACGCGCTTTGCAGGGCTTCGGTGCAATCCTCTGAGGAGGGATTCACCCCGTAATCCGCGGCGATAAAGAGACTGTCGTTGGCTGCTGCGGGTATTTTTTCAATTTCCTTATGCATTACCGCGGGCTCTCTGGGCATATCGGCGCTGTTCTGTCCGACGATTACCCGGGAAGCCGGCAGGGCGCTGACATCCAGTTGTCCGTCGCCAGTCAAGGTATTGGAGAGAAAGCCGGCGCAGGCGACATCCTCCCACACCTTGAATGCGGGCTTGTCGGCCTTGAAGTCGCAATATTCGACTGCAGCGACCCCGCCCTCTATTTCAACGGCATATTTTCCTCCGCAATACCCCCAATCCTCGAAGGAGCAGCCCACAATATTCACATTCCCCGTACCGCTGGATCGGAGAATATGCTTGGGCTTGCCGGTCACCTCGATATTGTTCAGAAAGATGGAGGTACAGAACTTCTCCGTCAGTCGGATGGCGGTGGGCTCTCCACCGGCCGAAGCTTCAATTTTGCCGTTGGATATCTGGAAGCCGGCGTACATCACCTGATCGATGAGGAGGCCGATTTCCCCGCCGCGGATATCGAAGCCGTAAAGATAACCGCTGGGCGGCCCCGTCCAATCAGGTCCGTTATCCTGGGAGCTTTTGCGGAAGTGGACTCCCACTTTGTAGCCTTCCAGATTGATGTTGTAGATACAATGCCAGTCGATGCGCTCGGAGATAATGCCGGTGGAATCCTTGAGCATGCTATCCCGCAGGGCGGTCACGTCCTCCTCATTGCGCGGAGCACCCTCAAAGCCGCATTCCGCATAGTACTTGGGGGAGAAATGGATGTTCATAATCCGGTTGATATCGGGGGCGAAATCCACCAGGATTCCCGTGTTCATCGGCGTGCCGTAAATGTGATCCAGCGCGGTCACCTGGCTGCCGTTATTGCCCATGCAGATACCGAAATAGGAGTTATAGAGCATGATGTGATCCAGCGTAACTCCGTTGACGGAGGTGACCATGTTGAAGGTGGGCGACAGAGCCTTCGGCGTGCGGAAGGATTGGTTTTTATAATAAATCGCGATATTTTTGACCGCCGTGCTGTTGCTCATCGTGATAAACGGTACGCCGGCCCGTCCCAGGGCCTCATGATCCGTAATGATGAGCGTCCCCTTCCCGCGGCTGCTTTCAGGATCTTCCCAGGTACCGCGCAATGTGACGCCCTCACGGATGGTCAGGCTTCGATGGATGTAGTAGGTGCCGTCCGGCACGAAAACCGTTCCTCCGCCGTCCTTCGACGCGGCCGCCAGGGCCTGGTCGAAGGCACTGCCGTCGTCGGTGACGCCGTCGCCCTTGGCACCGAACTGTACCACGTTGTAAATGGCGACGACACGTTCGCCGTTTTTATACTCCGTGTCCATGACCGCGGGCTTTCCTTTTTCATAGGCGGCATATTTGTCCGCTTCCTTGTATTATAGAGTAGTAGTGATTAGAGTCCCTCTCCAAGGACTATGTGCTACACTGTAAGGGATGCT
>CAKTXU010000389.1 GCA_934630995.1 uncultured Eubacteriales bacterium | reverse complement strand
GCCATAGACACCGCCCTGGCATAGACGAGGAACTTGTCGCGCCAGCTTGCTCCACCCGTAATCCGCTCCTCCGGCACGCCGCAGGCGCGCATCAGGCGCCATTTGTAGTGGTCCCCTGCCAGCCACATCTCCCCAATGTTGTCGAAGGGAAGATCCTCCCAGATTTCCCGCGGAGAGAGATGACAATGATAATCCCATATCGGCTGCTCCCGCACAGTCTCATACAGCACCTTTGCCGTCGTAGATGTCAACAGATAGCCAGGATCCATGTGATAGCTCCTTCCTCTGATGGATTTCCTGCTCTCAGTATACAATCGCCGGATACGCAAATCTATTGCGAAAAAGCGCATAAAACATTGTAAATCCAATCCTGTTGTGGTATGCTGGATACAGACATCCACCCCACCTTTGCAGAAAGGCGGAAAAGGCTCACATGGGTACCATCTTTGAGTATAAGGATCGAGATATCTACTTTCATCATTCTGTTGATGAGCATCCGCAGGACACGGATTTCACCATGCACGCCCATGAGGTGCCGGAGCTCTACTGCTATCTGCGCGGCGCTGCCACCTACTGGGTGGAGGGGCATGAATATCCTCTGGTTCCCGGCTGCCTGATGGTCATCCGGCAGGCGGAGACCCACAAGCTGGAAATCCGGCCCGGTGGGCCGCCCTATGAGAGATTTGCCCTTCATTTTTCCCCTCAGCTTCTTGAGGGAATAGACCCGGAACAGCGGCTGTTGGCGCCGTTCTATGACAGGCCTCTCGGACGGGGAAACCAGTATATCGCGGAGGAGTTTCCGGCTTTAGCGCCGCAGGCACTTCTCACCGCCATGTCCTCCCCGTCCACCGACACAGGCCAGCAGCGGTTGACCATACTATCTCACCTATTTGCCCTGCTGGCCCAGCTTCTCAGCGCCGCCTCACGCCGGGAACAGGAGGACGACGCCCCTTCCAGTGAGCGGAAACCGGCGGAGGAAATCATCCGGTATATCAATGAGCATCTGTTTGAGCCGTTATCCCTGGAACATCTGGGACGACAGTTCTTCCTGAGCACGTCTCACCTGAACCGCATTTTCCGGATTGCCACCGGCTCTCCGATTTACGAATATATCCTTGTCAAGCGGCTGATTGCCGCCCGGGAGAATATACGCAGCGGACTGACTGCCGGCAGCGCCGCCCAGCTCTGTGGCTTTCAGGAATATTCGTCTTTCTATAGGGCCTATACCCGGCACTTCGGTGTCTCCCCCAAGACGGACAAGCCGACATGAAAGGTACGGCGTGGGAAACCCCGACGGTTCCCCACAGGAAGGTTTATCATCCTGCCGCACCCCTTCCCTCGATACTTGATTGACAGGAAGAAAGCGCGGGAAACGATTTCGTCGTTTCCCGCGCTTTTTACTCTACTGGACAGTATTATACAGTTTGGTAAGGCGTTATTTGGAATTTAAATAATCCTTGATGAGATTCGCCGTCTCCCGGCCGCCCATGGTTTCAAAATCCGCGAACAGCTGGTCGAACGCATCCAGCTCGTTGGCCCCGCCGACAATCGAGAAAATTGAATCCATCTCATGTCCGTGGAAATCTCCGAATACCTCAATCATTTTGGAGTTCAGCATATTGATGCAGGGTGTCTTATACTCGATCTCCGGATCTTTGACCCGGGATTGGCCGACCAATGAGGCGTTGATGCTGCCCCAATCTGCTGTTTTCATCCCGGCGGGATTGGCGAGGTATTCCTGATACAAATCATACCGTGCCCGGTCGGAAGTGTTGAGAGAGGCCGGATCCGTCGTTTCACCCAGCTTGACCAGCTTCTCATAGCTTTCATACAGGGTATCCTGATTGCCTATTTGTGCATTGAAAGGAGATTTAAAGCCCGATGGCAGTTCCTCGCCTTTATAAGCCTTGACCAACGCTTCCTCCTTCTCTACAGTTAACTGGCGCCACAGGTACATGACCCGGGCAATGGCTTCGGTGTTTTCAAAACCGGCCCGCGCCACTATCAAGCCGGAGCTGAGATCGATGGGGGACTCCGACGGGACAACGAACTTGCCCTCGCTGTTTACAGGGGCGGTCAGCGCCACCCAGTCCGCCTCGGGATCGGACTCATGGATGGAGGTGAGGATGCCTGTGGGCGCCCACCATGCGTCAAAAATCATACCGCACTTGCCGCTGGAAATTTCGGCCTTGCCATCCGTGAAGGGATCGATGATCCCCTCCTTAACCGCGTTGGCGACAACGCCCACCGCCGCCTTCATCTCCGGGGTCAGGGTGCCGTAATAAACTTCGCCGTTTTCCTCCTGAAACCAATTGGAAGGATAGGCGCCCAGGGCATAATACAGCGGGTCCATGGTGGAGGATTGATTGACGATGCCCAGCTTCCACCGGCTGTAGGGCAGGCCGATGGTATCCTTCTGCCCGTTGCCGTCGGGATCGTTATTTACAAAGGCCCGGGCCACGTTCAGCACATCGTCCACTGTCTTGGGACGATCGAGGTTGAGGGCGTCCAGCCAGTCCTGCCGGACCCACAGCATGGCGTGCTGCCCGTTGAAGGTGGTGCTGGGGAAGGCGTACAGCTTGCCGCCGTGGGTAACCTCCTTGATGGGGGCGCTGTCCGGATAGGTCTCATAGATTTCCCGCAGAAAGGTTCCCGCCTTGGAATTATAAGCGGCGCTCAAATCGGCAATTTTTTCATTTTCCACCATCTGCAGGAACAAATCGTAGTTGAAAACCAGACAGGCGTCCGGCAGGGAATCGGTGGCGGCTGCCAGCTTGACCTTTTCGGTGTGCTCCGCCCAGGCCAGATT
>CAKTXU010000388.1 GCA_934630995.1 uncultured Eubacteriales bacterium | reverse complement strand
GCGGGCGGATAATATCGCCGCCAAGGCGAGGCAGGCTCTGGCGCTGAAAAAGTAAGGATTCTCCCCTATGAGCTGACATCGTCCAGAAGCCGGTGTCAGCTTTGTGTTTTCGCCTTTTCCGAGTCTGCCGATGCAAGAACAATTTTAACCGGAGATGAGATTTTGAAAATGTCCCCTGGGGTCGATCTGCGCCGTGACGGCGTAGGCCGTCTGATGTTTCGTCTGGCCGCTCCGGCCATCCTCGCCCAGGTCATCAATGCGCTGTACAATATCGTCGATCGCATCTACATAGGCCGCCTTCCCGAAGAGATAAGCACCCAGTGTATCGCGGCCCTGGGCATCAGCCTGCCCCTCATCGTCGTTATCTCCGCCTTCGGCACCATGATAGGCGTAGGCGGTTCGGCACTGGCCGCTATCCGCATGGGAGAAAAGAAGAACGGTGAGGCCAACCGGATTCTCAACAATTGCCTTCCCCCGCTCATCGGCCTGTCGGTGGTCATCTGTATTCTCTGCCAGCTCTTCTGCCGGGATCTGCTCCTGCTGGTGGGCGCCACTGAAAACATCATCGATTACGCCGTACAGTATTTTCAGCTTTACGCCTGGGGCACCCTGCCGGTCCTCCTGGTGCTGGGGCTCAATCCCTTCATCAATACCCAGGGGCTGGCCACCACCAGCATGCTGACCGTCCTCATCGGTGCGGTGACCAATATCGTTTTAGATCCTATTCTTATATTCGGCTTTGATCTCGGGGTGTGCGGCGCGGCCATCGCCACCGTGATTTCCCAGTCCATCTCGGCGATATGGGTGGTGTGTTTCCTTTGCGGGAAAAAGACCCGCCTGCGCCTGCGGATTTCAGAAATGCGGGTGCGCTGGTCCCTGTTGGGACCGGTGCTGGCGCTGGGGATATCCCCCTTCATCATGAACTCGACGGAGAGTCTGGTGGGTATCGTCATCAACGTCACCATCCGTTCGGTCAGCCCCGACCTGGCCACAGCCGAAACTTATCTGGGCGCCTATACCATCATCGCCAGTGTTATGCAGCTGGTGATGCTCCCGCTGACCGGGCTCGGCCAGGGAGCTCAGCCCATCATCAGCTATAACTACGGCGCCCGCCAGTGTGCCAGGGTCAAGCAGGCTTATTTCCTGTTCCTGCGGTGCTGCCTCGTCTTCACCGGCGTCGTCTGTATATCCGCCCTGCTGTTCCCCACCGTTTTCGTACGGCTCTTCAACAACGACCCGGCCCTCCTCGAAGCCACGGTTCCGGCTTTGCGGATTTACATCTGCATGGTGACGATGTTCGGGGTACAAAGCGCCTGCCAGCAGACCTTTCTTGCCACCGGACAGGCAAAAATCTCTTTGTTTCTGGCCCTTCTGCGCAAGGTCATCCTGCTTATTCCCCTGATATTTCTCTTCTCCCGCTTCTGGGGGATACTGGGAATCTTTATCGCCGAGCCGGTGGCCGACACCCTGGCCGCCACCAGCACCGCAACCGTCTTCTATCTGCGCCGCAAGAGCATTTTCGAAACGCCCGCCGGCACGGCGGGAGAAGAATTGCCCGCGAAGGGCGTTTGATACGCAACAAAACCGGTGGTTTTTGACACTATAAAAACACGGGCAAAATCGCCGGGTGAAAATCACCAGGAAAGGCACGGTTATGGATATGCAGTACAAATCCGACATCGACATCGCCCAGAGCGTGACGCCCCGGCCCATTGAGGAAATTGCCGCGGGCCTGGATCTGTCCCGGGAGGATATCGAGTTCTACGGCAGCGACAAGGCCAAGGTGAAGCTGTCGGTCCTCGATAGGCTCAGGGATAGGCCCGACGGCAAGCTGGTACTGGTCACCGCCATCACCCCCACCCCCGCCGGGGAAGGCAAACCCACCACCACCGTCGGCCTGGGCGACGCCCTTCACCGGCTGGGCAAAAAGACGGCCCTGGCCCTGCGGGAGCCCTCTCTCGGCCCGGTTTTCGGCATCAAGGGCGGCGCAGCCGGAGGAGGCTGGGCCCAGGTCATCCCCATGGAGGACATCAACCTGCATTTCACCGGGGATATGCACGCCATCGGCGCGGCCAACAATCTGCTGGCCGCCCTTCTGGACAACCACATCCACCAGGGTAACGCCCTGGGTATCGATGTGCGGCGGATCACCTGGAGACGGTGCGTGGATATGAACGACCGCCAGCTCCGCCAGATTACCGACGGTCTGGGCGGACGATTGAACGGCGTACCCCGGGAGGACGGTTTCGACATCACCGTCGCCTCAGAGATCATGGCTATCCTCTGCCTGTCCCGGGATTTGACGGATCTCAAGGAAAGACTGGCCTCCATCGTGGTGGGCTACACCCGGGAGGAGCAGCCGGTGACCGCCGGCCAGCTCAAAGCCGCCGGGGCCATGGCCGCCCTGCTCAAGGACGCCATCAAGCCCAACCTGGTCCAGACGCTGGAGCACACCCCCGCCTTTGTCCACGGCGGGCCATTCGCCAACATCGCCCACGGCTGCAACAGCGTCACCGCCACCCGCATGGCCCTCAAGCTGGCGGATTACGTCATCACCGAGGCGGGCTTCGGCGCCGATCTGGGCGCGGAAAAATTCCTGGATATCAAATGCCGCAAAGCCGGCCTGAAGCCCGATGCGGTGGTGATCGTCGCCACCGTCCGCGCCCTCAAGCATCACGGCGGCGCCGCCAAATCCGAACTGGGCACAGAGAATCTGGAGGCTCTGGAGAAGGGTCTGCCCAACCTGTATAAACACCTTGAAAACATCACGCAGCGCTTCGGCCTGCCCGTTTGCGCTTTTGCACAAAAAGCCCTCATCCGTCAAAAACGAGCTCAACGCACGAA
>CAKTXU010000387.1 GCA_934630995.1 uncultured Eubacteriales bacterium | reverse complement strand
TCAGGGTGGTTTCGCCGATGCTCAAATCCGGCACGCCGGCGCTGTAGTCGGCGACGGATTTCTCGGTGATCAGCTCGAACATCTCAACGCCCCGCTCGTCCATACCCGCATCCAGCATATCCTGCTTCATGGAGTCGCTCCACGGCTTGCTGAGGCGCTTGGCAAGCTGGGAATAGATGATGCCGGTGGCGGTGGGATTCTCCAGGCTCTTGGGCATGACCATCAGGCGGGCATCCATATAGGGAAGGATGTAGTCCTCCGCGTCGGGGCCCTTGGGAAAGGGGATGAAGCCGTAGTCGTCGTCCATGGCGTCGCCCAGCCAGGTGCGGGCGGCCCAGACATGATAGGCCAGGAAGGCTGCGTCCCCGTCGGCGAAGACACCGGCCACCTTCTGCCAATCCTGCTCGGGGGAGATGACCTTATCGGTCAGGGCCAGCTTGCGCAGGTAGGTGACGGCGGCCAGGGATTTGGGATCGGTCAGCCCCTCCCCAAAGACGCCGCCGGCGTCCTTTTTGATGATGGAGCCGCCGTTGGAGAAGAGGCAAAGCTTCTCAATCTGCTGGTTGCCCACCAGGCCGTACTTGTCCGGCACCTTATCGTTGTTGAGATCCTTGGTCATGGCCATACAAATCGCCTCGAAGTTGTCCCAGGTCCACTCGCCCTTGTCGAAGAGCTCGTAGACGTTGGGCTGCCCCTCCTTGTCCAGCAGCTTCTGGTTGAAGAATAGGCCCGCCACATTGTTGGACAGCCCGAACCAGGAGCCATAGACATTCCCTGCAAAGGTGCCCAGATCGACCACCGAGCGGTTGAAGTTCTCGTCCTGCAGATCAAGGCCCTCGATGGTATTCTGCCGATACAGCATCTTGTTCTGTACCAGGGGATTGAAGATATTCAGCGGGATGTCCAGGATATCGCAGGGCTTGATGCCCGCCAGAATATCCTGGGTGACCTGATCGTAAATCAGGGTGGCGTCCGGATAGTGCTTGAGCTCGATGGTGCAGTTGTAATCGGACTGGATTTTGTCAAAGGTTTCGTTGATGGTGTCGCCCAGGGCCGAGGCGCCGGGCTCAAACTGCCAGCCGTCGATCCAGGCCGTGCCGAAGACAAAGGTATACCCATCCAGGTCAACCGGCTTATCCTCCTCCGACGCGGTGGAGGCCGGCGCGCTGCTGGCATCCTTTCCGCCGCAGCCGGAGAGGGGCAATGCCAGCAGAAAGGCGGCCAAGGGCAGGGCGGCTAGGCGCAGAAGTCGTTTTTTCATGTTCATAACCTCCTGATTTGGAATAAAGTAATGGCCTCTTTATCCGACAATACCGCTGCGCTCGATGCCCTCGATGAAAAACTTCTGAGTGAAGACATAGAGCAGCAGAATGGGGATCAGGATGAGCAGCAGGCCCGCGTCCAGGGCCGCCATGATAACCGCCGGATCCAGCGTCCCGTTTTTAAAGGCCGGAATCGGGCCGATGGACATGGGCAGCGTCCACCAGTTGCTGAGAAACAGGCTGGAATAAAAGGTATCGGTCCACTGCCAGGAGACGGAAAACAGGATGATGGTGACGATCATGGGGGTGGCCGTGCTCACCATGATGCGGAAGAACACGGTGAAGGGTCCCGCGCCGTCCACGTAGCCGGCCTCCTCCAGCTCCTTGGGCACCCCGCGGAAAAACTGGGTCATCAGGTAGATGTACAGCCCGTTCTTCAGCCCCAGGCCGGTGAGGGACAGCAGGGCGAAGGGCAGCGGGGTGTTGACCATATTGATGGGATGGCCCAGCAGCAGGGAAAACAGGCCGCCGATGTCGAAATAGCGGAACTGCATGAACTGGGCCGTCATGAAGGTCTGGGGCGGTATGAGGAGGGTGACGATGACCAGGGCGTAGAGCAGCCGTCTGCCGGGGAAGCGAAACCGGGCGAAGCCGTAGCCTATCAGGGTGCAGGAAATCACCTGCAGCACAGTGGTCAGGGCGGCGACGATGACCGAGTTCTTCAGGGAATCCCAGAAGTGCATAGCCTCCATGGCCAGCGCGAAGTTTTCAAAGGACCAGTGCTTCGGCACCAGGATGACGGTGGGATCCATCAGATCCTCATAGCTTTTCAGGCTGTTGGTGATGCGGGAGAGCAGGGGATAGAGGATGATGAACCCGATGCAGATGAGCACCACATAGCGCAGCAGGCTCAGAAGGAGCTTCGACCAGGTCTGCGGCTTTTTCAGCCGCTGGGCAAGCGATGGTTTTGTCATGGCCGTTCTTCCGTCCTTTCTGTCACTTGGTCTCATAGAAAACGAACCGGCGAAGGACCGCGAACACGATAAGGACCAGCAGCCCCATGGCCAGGAAATTGAGCCACGCCATGGCCGAGGAGAGACCGTAGCTGATTTTGCTCATCCCCGCTCCGAAGATCTTTTCCATAACCGGGTTGGCGGGATTGAGAAAATACTCCACGATGGTCCAGACCGTACACACCATGGTCAAGGGGCTGATCATCGGCAGGGTGATTTTCCAAAAGCTCTCCCAGCCGGTGCACCCCTCCACCCTGGCCGCCTCGTAAATCGAGGGGGAAATCGACTGCAGCCCGGCCAGGAAGATGACCATCTGCACCCCGGAATATTTGATGATGTCATAGATCCCGCTGACCGCCCTGAAGACGATGTTCATGAAATCCGCGTTGAGGTTCAGGGAGGAAATGAGGGAGACGATATCGAACATCCCCGTGTAATCCTCCATCAGCCCCGCGGCCGCGCCGCCGTTGATGGCCGCGTCGGTGCCCATCTGGCTGATGAGGGTGGATCCGTTTATCATGGTGTTCTGCATTTCCACCTTGCTCATGATGCCGGTGGCCAGAATGACCGG
>CAKTXU010000386.1 GCA_934630995.1 uncultured Eubacteriales bacterium | reverse complement strand
CCGTAGGAGTCGCCGCTGAAAATCACGGTCCATATCAGCAGGACGTTGCCTGAGATGGAGGGGGCGTAGAAGATCAGGGTGACAAAGGATCGCAGCCGGACGGGCAAATCGTTGATGAGCCAGGCGAAAAATAGATTGAGCAGATAGCCGACCGGTCCGATGAATACGGCCAGCAGCATGGTATTGCCGAAGGACTTGAAAAACAGCTCATCCTCCATAATCAGGTAGGCGTAGTTGTAAAGGCCGTTAAAGCGGGGGAGCTCCAGGACGTTGAAGGAGGTGAAGCTCAGGCAGATGGCCATTACCACGGGTGCAATGGTGAAAACGGCGAAGATGATGACAAACGGGGCAATGAGTGCATAGGATATTTTCTTTTTCCAGATGGTATTGAGCAGCCCGGGGGCTTTCATACCGCTGCTCGGCAGCGTTTTGGCAGCTTGTTTCATACAATCCCCCTTAATCCAGACCAAGCTCTTTGCGCTTGCGTTCCAGTTCCTTGTTGACGGGAGGCGTGTAATCCTGGAGTACCTCCGCGGGATCAGCGAATTCATTGACGATGCGGGTAAAAGCGAAATTCATCTGGCGCTCCAGCAGATAACCGCCCGGCACCTGCGGGGTACCCACCGATTTGTCCCACTGAGCCAGGATGCCGTCCAACTCGTTTTTGCTCCAGGACAGCCCTTGGAAGGCTTTTTGGTTGGCCACCGGCTGCTTGGCGGACGGTCCGAGCACCGCCTCCATTTCCAGGGCAAACTTCTTCATAGCCGGCTCGTCGGTCCACCATTTCATGAATTCCCACGCGATTTCGGGCACTTTTGTCTGGGACATCATCATGACGCCCGTGCTGGTGGAGGGTGCTACATTGCTCAGGGTGCCGTCCTTATTTTTCGTGGCGGGAAGGGGAACCATTTCCCACAAGCCCTTGATTTCCGGCGCGAATACGGTCAGGGTGTTGTAGGTGGTGCTGTAATCGGCGATGCCGAGCGGCATCTCCCCGGTGCGGAAGCGGTTGACGAAGACATATTCGACCGGGCATTTATATATAGAGAACATATCGCAGGCGCTCTTGAAGCTGGAAAAGGCCAGGTCGGTTTCGATGTTGTGTTTCGTCAAATCCTCGTTGTACAGGCTCTGTCCGTTCTGATAGAGAAAGATTTGAATGCCTTGATACCCGATGGGGAAACCGATTTCCAGACTGTTTTTCAGCAGATCGGGAAGAAGGGCGTAAAAATCCTCCCCTGTTTCAGGCACGGTCAAACCAAGATTGCTGAATACATCGGTGCGGTAGAACATCATGGGGAAGGTTTGGGTTTCCGGCAGCGCGTACACGCCGCCCCGGCAGGCAAAGGGGGTGACGGCGCTTACGCGACAGCGGGTCAAGCCCTCGTCCAAATCGTCGAATTGTGTCAAATCCATCGCTGCATTGCGCACGGCGAAATCTACCGGCTCCGTCATGGCGCTGGACAGGGACACATCGGGGCCTATACCGGCCAGGGTGGCGGGCAGCAGGGTGCCTGCCGCTACCAGCTCAATCTGGACGGATACGTCGTAAGCGGAATTGGGTGTGTAGTCGTTATCCACCATGGAGCGGATAATTTTGGCCTGATCACGGCCGGTGGCCACCCAAACCGTCAGCTTATCGCGTCCGCCACCCGCCAGGGAGGTGCCGATGCCGCTGTAATCGGTCACAAACGAATAGAAGAACATTTTGATCTGGAGCCAGAGGTTGCTGAGAGCACTGTCCTTTTTGACCTTGGCGGGGTTGGCGGCGCCGCTGAAGGTGATGGTATCCAGCTCCAGAGGCTGATTGCGCATGGTCTGCAGCAGGGTGCCCAGGGCACCGATGTTATCCTTGAACTGCTGGAAGTTGGCGGCGATGACATCGGGCTTACTGTACATGCGTTCCAGCTGATAGGCCAGGTTGTTGATGATGGCCGTATGCTCTCCCAGGTCGCCGGAGCGGGCTATCAGCATCTCGGCGCCCTGGCGTAGAGCCTCCTCCTGGGTCTTCATTTTCTCCAGAGTGGAGGGGATCATCAGCGGGAACTTATAGTCCCGCAGCCGGTCGGGGATCGGCCCCGTCACCATCAGGATATCCCGGTAAATCTGATTCAGGTCTGACAGGATATCGCTCAGATAGCTGATGACCGCGCCCATCTCACCCAGGGTAGCTTCCAGCGTGAGGGTGTATTCGCGGCCCTGTTCAAAATAGAATTTATATCCTCCGTCCGGCCCGAGCGTGTCGTATTGCCAAGCGGTGCTGTAGGAAAACTTGATATCCTGCGCCTCGGCAAAGGGAATTTCCCCATCGATTTTCAGCAGGCGGGAGGACAACAGAACGGAATTTTCCTTTTGGCGAAAGCGCAGCCCGATCGTGTACAAGCCGGACTGGGGTACGGTGAAGGTCCAGTTGATCCACTGCCCTGAGAGGAGCCAGCGGTTCCCGCCGATGGTGTTGAGGCGGTTGGAATCCGCCGATTGGGGGCTGGTGACTGCCGACGACTTATCGGACAGCGGCACGATGGTGAAATTTGATTTCAAAGCGGGCTTTTCCGCTTCAAGGACGAGGGGCTCGCCCGTGGCATCGGCATATCCCTGGGCGGCGTATTCGGCCAGCAGATCGTCATAGGATTTCAGCGTTTTCGGCGGCTGGAAGCGGATGGCCCTGACGGCGGCCGTTTCCTTGAGCATCCGGATTGTCGCCGTGTGTTTCCCCGCAGTGAGATAAACCTGCAGCGGCTGGGTATAAAATCCCGAGCTGCTGGTGAGCTGGACCTCCCGCCACTCCCGCACCTCCTCCTGCTGAGGCTCGATATCGTTGCCGATGAGGTCAGTTTTGAAGCCATAGGC
>CAKTXU010000385.1 GCA_934630995.1 uncultured Eubacteriales bacterium | reverse complement strand
TCCCCCTCGTCCTCCCCGATACAGACGGTGACGCTGGTGCCGTCCCTGCGAACGATGACCCCGTGGAGAGCCAGAGGCAAGGCTGTCCACTGGTATTTCTTGATACCGCCGTAGTAATGGGTGTCGAAATAGGCCAGGCCCTTGTCCTCATACAGGGGATTGGGCTTCATATCCAGCCGGGGGGAATCGATATGGGCCGCCGCGATGGATACCCCGTCGGTGATGGGCCGGGTGCCGATAACCGCCAGCAGCAGGGATTTTCCCCGGTTGTTGTAATAGATTTTATCTCCGGCCTTGAGGGGCTTCGTCCGGTCGAAGGGCCGGAAGCCCGCCTTTTCCGCCCGGGACACCGCCTCACAGACCGCCTCCCGCTCGGTTTTGGCCTTGTCCAGGAAGCGCACATAGTCTGCGCAGTAGGCGTCCGCCTGCCGGATTTCCTCTTCGCTCATCCGCTTGACCGCGTGTTCCGGGGCATAACACAAGGCCTCCTTCAGCTTTTCCGCCGCGCTTTTCTCTTCCGCCATAACGCATCGTCCTTTCTGCTATCCATATAATTTTCAGGGTAAGTCGTACAGCTCCCGGTACATCTCCTGGGACCTTTTGACGGCTGTGACATAGCCCGCCGTCTCGGCATAGGGAATCTCGCGCAGCGTCAAGCCGTCGTCGGAATACGCGGCGTTCTCCAGCCATCCCTTCACCCTCCCGGGACCAGCGTTGTATGCGGCCAGAAAGGTGTCCTGCTCGGAGAACTGCTGGGACAGGAGGAGCAGATAATAGGTCCCGTACCGGATATTGGTCTCCGGATCAAACAGCTCCTTCACCGGCAGCTCCTCCTTTTCAGGGGTGCGGGTTTGGACCCATTCGAAGGTAGCGTCGGTCAGCTGCATCAGCCCCTTGGCCCCAGCGGAGGACACGGCGTCGGGATTGAACTCGCTTTCGGTGCGGATGAGGGCGTAGACAAGGGAGGGCGTTAAACCGTATTCGTCGGCGTATTTCTCCACAAACTCCGTATACAGCAGCGGATAGGCGCTGGTCATATACCGTCGGTAGCCCGCGCGCAGCAAAGCCGCGGCCCCCGCCAGCAGGGCGGCGAGCAGCAGAAGCTCCGCCGCCAGGACGGCGGGATGCCGCTTTTTCCGTTGTACCGTCTGCTCCGCGGGCAGCTTGTCATCCATGAGCCCACTCCCGTATATCGTCTGCCAGCCGCCGGGCCTCGGCCCGCAGCGCCTCCAGCTCCCCGTCGTTGTACAGCACACGCCCGGCGCGGGCGATATAATAGTCCTCGTCCGGCTGGGCTGCCATTCGCGCCAGGGCCTGGGCCTCGGTCAGCTCGTCCCTGCCCATGATCCGGCGCAGCCGCCGCTCCTTCCCGGCCACCACCGCCACCGTGACGTCGCACAGCTCGTCGACGCCGCTTTCAAACAGCAGGGGCGCGTCCAGCACGGCCACAGGCTCCCGTATTTGTTCGAGCTGCATTAGTATTCTCTTTGTCAGGTCGATTATATACGGATGGGTGATGGAATTGAGGAGTTTTGTATCCTCCGGCGTGGCAAAAGCGCGCCGGGCCAGCTGCCGGCGGTTGAGAGAACCGTCGTCCAGCAAAATATCCTCGGAAAATTCTTCCACCAATTTTTGCAGGCAGGGCGTGCCGGGCTCCACCACCCGCCGGGCCAGCTCGTCGGCGTCGATAATAGGAAACTGGCTCTGGGCCAGGATCCGGGAAACCTCGCTTTTTCCGGAACCGGTGGGGCCGGTCAGGCCCACCAGAAACACTTTATCCGTCAAGGGAAATCACCTCGAATCCAGCCGCCCGCAGCAGCCGGTTATAGACCGCCAGCCCCATCCCTTCCGGGGACGGGCAGGCGGCATAGACCAGCTGGGCGCCGATATCGTCCAGCCGGCGGAGGGCATCGAACACATGGCGGGCCTGGGCGGCGGCGTCCTTCCGTCCGCCGTAGGAAACGGCGGGCACGGTCAGCCCCGCCTCCTCTCCGGTGAAGCAGAGGGCGGCCAACCCCTCGGACACCTCAGCCGCCCGGGCGTTGACAAAGGCCGTGTAGGCCTCCGGCGAGCCCTTGACCAGCACCACGTGGGCCTGGGGGGCGTAGTGCTTGTATTTCATGCCGGGGGAAGCGGCCACCGCCCCCTCCCGCAGCGCGTGGGTCACCGCCTCGTCCACCAGAACGGTACCCGCCGCGGCCTCCAGCGTCTCCAATGTGACGCCTCCCGGCCGCAGTAACCGGGGCGTTTCTCCGGAAAGGTCCACCACGGTGGATTCCACCCCCACGCTGCACTCCCCGCCGTCCAGCACGGCGGCGATGCGTCCGTCCATATCCCGCAGGACATGGGCGGCGCTTGTGGGGCTGGGGATACCCGAACGGTTGGCGGAGGGGGCGGCCAGGGGCCGTCCCGCCGCCCGGATGACCTGCCGGGCCACGGGATGGGAGGGCATCCGCACGGCTACAGTGGGCAATCCCGCCGTCACCTCTCCGGGAACACAGGGGGCGTGGGGCAAAATGATGGTGAGCGGGCCGGGCCAGCAGGCCTCCGCCAGCCGCCGTGCCTTCTCCGGGATGGCTGTCACCAGAGGCGCCCAGTCCTCCAGCGCCGCGATATGCACGATCAGGGGATTATCCATCGGGCGGCCCTTGGCGGCGAAAATCCCCGCCACCGCTCCGCCGTTCAAGGCGTCGGCCGCCAGCCCGTAGACCGTCTCGGTGGGAATCGCCACCAGCGCGCCCTCCCGCAGAAGGGCGGCCGCCCGGGCAATCCCCGCCCCATCGGCGGCCAGCCGCTCCGTTGTCATAAATCACGACCACCTTTGCCAATTTCCGGGGAGACGCGCAAGCCTGGAC
>CAKTXU010000384.1 GCA_934630995.1 uncultured Eubacteriales bacterium | reverse complement strand
GGTGGTTATCTGGACCGTGACCTACCGCAGGCCCATGGCCTTGACCCAGCGGTAGAGGGCGGCGAAATCCCCCTTTTCAAAGGCGGGATCCGCCATCATCAGGGCCACGCATTCAGCCCCCGCCTCACGCAGCACCCGGACGCAGGTTTCGTTGATATTCGTATCGGTGCCCTTGCGATAGGCCTCCAGCCGATCGTCCCGAATCCCCTCCAGACCCACCAGGAACATGGCGAAACCGGCCCGGACCAGTTCGTTCATCAGGGCAGGGTGTCGGGCGATGAAATCGGCCCGGGCATAGCAGATAAAGGTTTTGCGGATGCTCCGCGCCTCCAGCCCGGAGAGAAAGGCACGGAGGCGCGCCTCGTCCACCAGAAAGTCGGAATCCACGATGAACACGGTGTCCGCCTTCACGGCTTCCAGCTCCGCCATCACGTCGGGCAGCGGCCGGGCCAGATAACGGCCGCCGTGCAGGTTTGTCCCGTAGCAAAAGGAGCAGGAAAAGGGACAGGAGAGGGCGGTTTTTAGGGTGGATACCCGTTCATAGGCGAGATAGCGGTAGCTGTCTGCATAACCGTCCCGGAAGGAGCGATCGGGCAGCGGCAGGGCGTCGGCCCCGCTCAGAGGCGGCGGGCGGTAGGGATTCTCAACGAAACCGCCCCCCGCCTCCCGGCGCCAGCAGAGGCCGTTGATCGCGGCCGGATCCCCGCCCTCCTGTAAAAGCCGAAGGAAAGCGGCAAAGTCCGCCATGCTTTCGCTGCGGGTGATATAATCGGTTTCCGGGAAAAAGAGGCGGCGGTGGTTGAGCTGCGCGTGCGGCCCGCCGATGACCACCCGGCAGCCGGGACAATGCCTTTTGGCCAAGGCGGCATAGGACCGCATCCGGTTTTCCTGGGTGATATACCCGGTCATCGCCACCAGGTCGGGACGGTAACCGGTCAGGACAGCGGAAAAACGCCGGGTTTCCACCAGACCGTCATAGACGGTCCAATCCGCCCCGGCCGTCCGGCAGGCGGACGCCAGATATTCCAGCTCCAGCGGTTCGCAGTCGATGGCCCCGATGAAGGTGAGCATGTTCAGCAGGAGCGGGCGGACCAGCAGTACCCTCATGGCGACCCCTTTCAGCCGCTTACAGGCGGCAGGCCAGGCAGAGCCAGCCTCCGTGTTCCCGGCGCTCGGTCACGGTAAAGCCGCAGCTATGCAGGGCCGCGGTCACGTCCGCTTCCCTTGTGTCGATAATGCCCGAGGTGATAAACACGCCGCCCGGCTTTAAAAAGCGGGGCACGGCGGGGGACAGAGCGATGATGGCGTCGGCCACGATATTGGCCGCCACCACGTCGTACAGGCCGTCCACCTTGTCCACCAAATCCCCTTCCAGGACGGTGAGCCGGGGCGGAAACAGGCCGTTTCGCTGCCCGTTTTCGACGGCGGTTTTAACCGCCAGAGGGTCGATATCCACCCCCACCGCCCGGCGGGCGCCCAACAGCAGGGCGGCGATGGACAGGATGCCGCTGCCGCACCCCACATCCAGCAGGTCGGTTTCCGGGACGACGTAACCCTCCAGGGCTTCAAGAACCAGACGGGTGGTGTCGTGGCCGCCGGTGCCGAAGGCCATGCCCGGATCGATGGACAAAACCGTCCTCCCCTCCGGTTCCGCCTCCTCCCAGGAGGGGCGGATGAGGAGCCTTTTGCCGACAGGAAGCGGCTTGAAGTAGGCCTTCCAGTTGTTGGCCCAGTCCTCCTCGCTGATGTCGCTGAGGATCAGCTCGTGGGGGATACCCGCCGCCGTCAGCCGTTCCCGCAAAAAGGCGGCGGCCTCCGTCGGGCTTTCCTCCGGACTGATATAGAGATGGATAAGGGAACGGGTGCGGTCCTTTTGCAGCAGCGCTTCGTCGATGAGATCGATGTGGGCGATTTCCCGGGCTCCTTGCTCCAGATCCCGGTAGTCCTCGATATAGAGGCCGTAGGGCACCACCATGTTGGCGATATCCGCGGCCCGGTCGGTGTCCCCGGCGGGGACGGTGATGCAAACCTCGGTCCAGTCCATGTCCGTCTCCTTATCCTCCGTTTTCTTCGCAGAATTTTTCCACAGCCGTCCGATCCAGCCCCTCCTGCTCCCGCAGATAGGGGAGCAGCCCGCGGGCGATGATACGGCAGCCGCCGGGCACGTCGCTTTCGATGTTCAGGGGCATCACCGGATCATGGACGCTCAGGCGCAGCAGCAGCCAGCCGCTGCCCTCTCCCGCGCCCAGGGATATCCGCACCCCCTCGCGGCTGTCGTCGGCCACCCGCCAGCCCTTTTCCCGGGCCAGGCTCTCCAGGCCGTCCAGCACCTTCCCGCCGTAGTCCTTGAAGGCGGGGAGAATGATGGGCAGTCGTAGCTCCACGCTTTCCGCGGGCTCCCGCAGCGCGGCGATGAGGCTGTCCAGGGAACGGCTTTCCCGGCGGAGACGGGCGGCCTTGATGATGATTTTGGTGATGAGGTAGGCGCCGTCGTCCAGAAAATAATTCTCCCGCAGGGCGGCATGGCCGGAGGTTTCAATGGCCAGGGGGGCGTTGCCCCCTTCCCGGTTTAGCCGCAAGGCCTCGTTGATGACGTTTTTATATCCCCGCTTAAACCGGCAGTGGACGCCGCCCAGCTCCGTCTCGATGAAGAGCTTCAGGCCGTCGGAGGTGACGGAGTCGGTCACCACGGTGCCGCCTGGGCAATCCTCCAGGGCGATGGCGGCGGCCAGAGCTACCAGCCGGTTGCGATTGATTTCCCGGCCGGCTGCATCCACGCAGCCCGCCCTGTCCACGTCGGTGTCGAAGATGACCCCCAAATCCGCCCCGGCTTTTACCGTGGCGGCGCAGACGGAGGCCATGGC
>CAKTXU010000383.1 GCA_934630995.1 uncultured Eubacteriales bacterium | reverse complement strand
CTCGTCCGCCGCTGCCCATGCCGTCGCTGAGTACCGCCACCAGACGGCCGGAGCCGTCCTCAAAATGCTCCACTGCGTCCCCGCAGAGCTTTTCCCCCGAGCAATGGAGCTGGGCGGTGCCCACCGACACGGTATAGGCCGGCTTTTCCGCGAAAAGAATGCGCACCGTGTCCCCGATGCGGGTGACGCCCGGGTGGCTGAACTCCCTGCCGCAGGCGTCCTGAATGGCCTGCCGCCATTTGAGATTGTCCAGCTTGACGCCTACGTCGGTGGCCAGAATCTCCACCGTCATCCGGTTGCCCCGGCCGACAAAGCAGACCGCGTCCTTCACGCCGAACCCGAAATCCTCGCAGGCCGCAATGACCCGCGCCGCCGCATCGGTATCCACCCGTTCGGTCAGGGCGAAATCGTCCGACATCTCCCCCAGGAGATCGGACATACCCGCGAACTGATCGGTGACCACGGCGCGGATTTCACCCAGCCGTCTCCAGGCCCCTTCCCGGACCATCAGCTCCCCATAGCCCCGGTTGACCATCCGCACCACCTCGTCGATACGGCTGCAATGGCGGGCCAGATGACCGGTGACCTGTCCCCGTTCAATATGACCCTTTTCCCGCAGGATAGGGCTCATATCGTTGAAGGAGGACATGGCGTCGGAATAACTGTTTTCCCAGCAGAGCATATTCATCCCGCACAGACGGCAGACATTCTCTGACACATCCCGGTATACGCTGCTCAAATAGGGAGCGCTCAGGCCGGACAGCTTTTTGGACACGGCGTCCACCGTTCCGGCAACCTCTTCCATAGCCTTGGCGGCAAAATCGAGGCGCATCACCACCGAGCGGCGAAGGCCCTCCACCGCGGGCAGGTCATGGGCCTGGCTAAAAAAGCCGTTGATTTTCCTATCCAGGGACGGCGGCAGGGCCACGAATATGATGCTGGCCGCCGCCACCTCGTAAATTCCCGTTATCACCGACAGCTCGGCGCCCGCGGCCACAGCCACAATGGTGTTGGCCACCACCAGGCTGCCCGCGGCGGCGAACCGGCCGAAGCGGGAAAAGATGCCCGCCATCAGGCCGCCGAAGGAATAGGCCGCAGCCAGATACAGCCGGTCCGGGCTGGCCATGGTCATGGCCAATCCCAGCACAATGCCGGCGATGCTGCCGCCCTGCTCCTTGCCGCAACGTGCCAGCAGCAGCACCAGAAGCACCGCCAGTATCCGGCCGGGGCTGATGCCGCTGATTTCGATGCCCGCCACCGACATGAGCAGCACCGCGCCCACAGCGATAAGGCTGGCCTGTTCCTGGGCGCTGAGGGTATCCCCATTTTCCCTACGCTCGTGCAGGACCCGCACCGAGTTGGCCGCAAAATAGTGGACGCCGCCTGCCAGCAGGCTTTCCGCCAGCACGATGACCAGATTGTACGCGTCGAAGCCGTTGACCACCGTCATAGCGAGGCCGGTGCAGCCGGTGGCCAGGAAGGCTATCAGCGGCGCGAACAGGCCGTGACGGGTGAGGTTCTTCAGCCCCGACAGGCTCCATTTTATTCCCGCCACCGCCAGTACCGCCGCGATATAACGCATGGGCAGCACCGCGCCGCCCGGCAGCAGATACCCCGCGATGGCGGCAGCATAAACGAAAAGCCCGCCGGGCCCCGCCGCCGCGGCCGCCACCCCGACGCCGAAGGGGGCCATTCCCCCGTAAACGCTGGCCCGCGGCACCAGCAAGCCGATGAACGCCCACAGCGCAATCAGCCCTATCTGCCGGGTACCACCCCGTCCCCTGCTTTGTCCGTCGTTTTCCAGGGACGGCGCCCGTCCGCGGTTTACCCCCGCGTAAGCTTTCTGCTTCAACGTCCTCACCACCATTTGAATTCCTCCCGCGGGCTTGTCCGCGGGAGCCCGTCGTGCGGTATCACCTATTATATGGCAAGGTTTTCCAATTCTGTGTCGGATTCGGCGGGCGGATCCGGGTATTCTCTGTCGAATCCAGCGGGAAAAGGCGGGAATGCCGGACAGGAAGACGTATTAAGGCGGTTTAGCGCGGCGAAAACCGGATGGAGGAGCGGCGGATTGTCGCGTTCCGTCAAAATGGCTGGATGAAAAGGGTGCGCTGCAAAATACAAACATTTGCAACGCACCCCTGAAAAACCGCTTCCCCGTATGATAATTTTAAATCGTAATCCTCAGCCGCTTACAGCGCCTTGTCGATTTCCGCCGTGTAGGCAGCCAGGGGCCGGGCTCCCACCACGGTGGCCGCCGGCTGGCCGTCCTTGAAAACGATGACGGTGGGAATGCTCTGCACCCCATACCGCCTGGCCAGAGCCTCCTGCTCGTCGATATCCACCTTGCCCACGACCGCCCGGCCTTCATATTCCTCGGCCAGCTTCTCGATGGAAGGGGCCAGCATCTTGCAGGGCATGCACCAGGAGGCCCAGAAATCCACCACTAAAACGCCCGGCTTAGCCAGCGCCGCATCAAAGCTCTGCTCGTCAAAATGAATCGCGCTCATAGTTATACACTCCTTTATTTTTTATCCGGTCACGGACCGGGCAGCGTTCTGTCCCGCAACCAAGCCCTCTCCCACCGCCTTGGCTACCTGGAGAGGGCGGCCTGTACAGTCTCCCGCCGCGTACAGGCCCTTGATATTGGTTTCCTGCGCCCGGTTGACCCGGACGAACTTCCCATCCAGCTGAAGGCCGGGTACCAAAGAGTCCGGGGCCATCACCTCCCGGAGGATAAACACCACGTCACAGGGGATCTGACGGCCGTCCGCGGAAATCCCGCCCAGCTCCTGTCCCCCCTCTACCGCCAGGGACTGGGCGGTGAGGGCGGGGATGCCAGGCTCCAGTTCAGCAAGGGGCTTGCG
>CAKTXU010000382.1 GCA_934630995.1 uncultured Eubacteriales bacterium | reverse complement strand
CAGAAGACAGAAATGAACAATAGAGGCGTTTTTGCCGGTTACAACCGGCGGTTGGTTCAGGCCCTGTCCTTGCTCAGGCGGGTGCGCTCCCAATACTGGCTCATGCCGTAGCCCGGGCGCTCGGTTACATCCTGCCCCAAATAGGAAGGCGGCTCAAAGGCCAGCGCCTCCTCTATCGTGGGGAACTCCACCTCTGCATACAGAAAGGCCGTCTCAGCTCCCGGATCTACCAGGCTCGCCTCCAGAGTCAGGCCGCCCGGCAGCGTATAGGTGCGGTATTCCTTGACAATCAGGGCTCCCTTGAGCAGCTCCGTCAGCCTTCCGAACACCTCCGCCGTCAATGGCAGTTCAATTTCCTCCCGCGCCAGAGTTCCTTCCCCTTTGAAACAAAGCTTGTAATCTATCCTCTCCGCCGTCTCCTTGCTGCGAATGCGCACGGTGGGATCCACCGCCAGATAGCCCTGACGCATCACGGCGCTTTCCTTCACCGGCAGCGGGGGAAAAGCGTCTATCAAAAACTTTCTCTCAATTTCCATGAATTTCATCCTCCTCCGGCGCATAGGTCCAGCCCTCATCGCCGCTGTAAATCATCCGGCGGGTCATGCCGCCGTCCACCGTCAGGGTTTCGCCGGTGATAAAGCTACTGCGGGGATCGCAGAGAAAAAGCACCGCACGGGCGATATCCTCCGGCGTTCCCACCCGTCCAGCGAAATGCTGCCGTCTGTCTGCGGGACTGTGAAATCCGTCCGCCGTCTCTATCCAGCCGGGGGCTACCGCGTTGACACGCACCTTTCCCGCCAGGGTGGCTGCCATAGCGTGGGTCAGAGCGCTTATCCCGCCCTTGGCCGCCGAATAGCTTTCCGTATCCGCCTGGGACATCGCCGCCCGGGTGGAGCTGATATTCACCACCGCCGCCTCAGGTCGAAAAAGGGGCAGAAAAAGCTTGGTCAGATAAAAAGGGGCGGCCGTACCTGTGCGCAGGACATACAAAAAATCCTCGTAGTCGCAGCGCAGAAGCCCGCCCCGGCTCAGACAGGCGTTATGTATGAGTAAGTCCACGCCCCCAAACCGAGCGGTCACGACTGCGGCAAAGCGCTCCAATACAGCCGGTTCGGCCACATCCCCCGCCATGAAAAGGGGATTACCGCCCGCCTCCCGCAGCAGGTCGAGACACTGTTTTCCCGCCCGCTCGTCCTTGTCCAGGACGGCCACCTCCGCGCCCTCCTCCTGGAACCGGCGGGCAATGCACAGGCCGATGCCCGCCGCGCCGCCGGTGACGACGCAAACACGATTCGAAAAGGCCGGTTTACACCCGCGGATCATCGCCATCCCCCTTCTTCTCCGGATTTTTATTTTCCGTATTGGATGCTTCCGGCTTCCGGCGACGCAGCAGTGCTTCCCGCAATTCGTTCAAAGCGTAGGAACCGGAGGCCGAACGCATATGGGGGAAGGCGGACAGCATACGCTTTTGCAGGCGACGGGGCTTCTCCTTCAGCAGGCTGTCACGCTTGTTTTTCAGCTCGTCGATTTTTTCCCGGATACGGGCCGCCTGCTTCTCGATGGGCAGGCTTTTCAGTTGCAGACGCTCCACCAGCACGTGCCTTTTCGCCTCATAGAGATCATACGCCGCCTCCAGCTTTTTGGACAGCTCCGCACCGCCCGGCAGAGAGAGACCCTCCAGATGCGCCTTAATCAGCTCACCCAGCTTCTCCATCTGCTCCAGCTTATTACCCAGGGCCCTGGCAATCCGGAAGGATACCAGGAGATCCACCGCGGCCACAGCCAGGAGCGCGACAGCCAGCAGCAGGGGGAGCCGGCTGTACCAGCCGGCGAGCGTATGTATCAGTCCTTCAAAAAGGGGCTGCACCAGATACACAAACAGGGTGGCTAGACCGCCCCAGCAGAGAGAAATCCACAGGCAAATCCGCCCGTGCAGATTGAAACGGTATTGAGAGTAATCCCACCACCGGGCGCGAAACAGCTTTTCCATCAGCCAGGAGGTGATATATTCCACCACTGAGGCCAGCACCATGCCGGTGAAAAAGATGACCGGTACGGCTATTCCCAATGTCCCGATGTTGTCTCGTACCGGCAGAAGAAATATCAAAATGAGCAGAATGCCGCAGCCGTATATCGGACATATGGGCCCGTTCAAAAAGCCCCGGTTGACAAAATGCTTCTCCTGAACCGAGCAGAGCACCGTTTCCATCAGCCAGCCGCAGAAGCTGTAAATAAAAAAGTACAAAACCATGTCCACCCAGGGATAAGGCATGCCGATTCCTCCTTTTACTTCCCTTTATCCTCGTTTTCCGCCAAGGCGATAAACGCCGCCAAACTTCCCCGCCGCGTTCCCGCAGCCCGATGAGACCAGAACACATCGGGACGGCAGCGGGTACAAAGCCCCGCAACCGCGATATGCTCCGGCAGGAGTCCCGCCGCCAGCAGGACGGCGCGGTTGACCTCCCATAAATCCAGCAGGTATTTCTCCCCCGGCTTCCGCCGGACAAAGCGTTCGTTCCAGACATCCATGGCGGCAAAGGCCGCATATACCGGCGCATCCACCTCGAAGCAGCAGGGACCGATGGACGGCCCCACGCCTGCCACAATATCCTCCCGCCGGCAGCCGTAGTCGGCCGCCATCCGCTCGACCGTCACCCGGCCAATCTGCGCCACCGTTCCCTTCCAGCCGGAATGGGAGGCAGCCACCACCCGCCTAATCGGATCGGCAAAGAAGAGGGGAACGCAGTCGGCATATTGGGTGCAGAGCACCACCCCCGGCTCGTCGGTCAGCAGCCCGTCCACATCCTCGTAGCCCCGATCCCGCGTAATCCCGCGCCCGCAGTCGGCCGCCGTGGCGTTGTATATCGTGGTA
>CAKTXU010000381.1 GCA_934630995.1 uncultured Eubacteriales bacterium | reverse complement strand
GCCTGTCGGCCCTCCACACCAGGGCCGATCTGCTGCGGGCGGTTATGGAGGGGGTCACCTTCTCCCTGCGGGACTGCCTGGAAATTTTCCGGGAGCTGCGAATCCCGGTATCCGGGATGATGGCCTGCGGCGGCGGGGGCTCCAGCCCCCTGTGGCGGCAGATGCTGGCCGATGTCTTCGGCATCCCCGTGCGCACCGCCGTTTCCTCCGAGGGCGGCGCCCTGGGCGCGGCCCTGCTCGCCGCTGTGGGCACAGGCCGCTATGCCACGGTCCCCGAGGCCTGCGACGCCGCCATTCACATCAAGGGGGAGCATCCCCCTGTCCCGGAAAATACCGCCGCCTATGAGCCCTTCTACGCTCTGTACCGGGAGCTGTATCCCGCCCTGCGGTCCTCTTACGCCGCTCTGGGCCGCTTGTAAAGCGATAAAAAAACCGTCCGGCCCCCATGGGAGCCGGACGGTTTTTGGCTTAGGATTTATCGCCCGATTTGGCCACCAGGGCCACGATGAAGCTGAACACCACGGCGGCGGCGATACCGCCCGCCGCGCCGGTCACGCCGCCTGTGAGTATTCCCAGAAGGCCCTTCTCCGCGACCGCTTCCTTGACGCCGTTGGCCAGCGTGTAGCCGAAGCCGGTCAGCGGCACCGTCGCGCCGGAACCGGCGAACTTCACCAGGGGCTCGTACACCCCCACCGCGCCCAGCGCCACGCCCAGCACCACAAACAGCACCAGGATGCGGGCCGGAGTCATCTTGGTCAGATCGATCAGCAGCTGTCCCACCACGCAAATGGCGCCGCCGACGAGAAACGCCTTGAGCAGCATCCACCAATCCATATGGCTCACCCTTTCGACAGATTCTATCGAAAGGTAGTTTTTGCATACCCGCTATAATTATACGGAAAAAATAATTTTATTCGATGCCGAGACTCTCCACCGATTGTTTCAGGCTCCGCCACTCCTCCACCGAACGGGTGAGCTGGCGGCAGCCCTCCGCCGTTATCCGATAATATTTTCTGGGCGGCCCTCCCTCCGCGGGGCGAAGCACCGTCTCAGCGCAGCCCTCCGCCGCCAGCCGCCGCAGAATGGTGTACACCGAACCCTCGTATACATCCGGGAACCGTTCCCGCACCCGCTTGAGAATCTCATAGCCGTACATTTCCCCCTCCCGGATCTGAAAGAGGATGCACATGCCAAGAACGCCCTTTTTCAGCTGCGCGTCCATCAAGCGCCGTCCTTCCTATCCCGCACCACCATGGTGCCGGCCAGCCGGTCGGGAATCCCCCGGTGCGGCGGCGCGGCCACCAGAAACAGAGAAACAATCGTGGATATTCCAGCGGTCAGGGCGCCAAGCAGCGCGTCGCCCACCAGCTCCCGCACCAGCAGCTTGGAGACGCCCGCCCTGCCGCCGTCGGCTGCCGTCACCCGAATTCCCATCAGGCGGCGTCCCACCGTTCGCCCGTTCCACAGACATTCCGCCACCGGCTTATACAGGCTCAACAGAAAAACCATCAGCCAAATCAAAGGAGAAAACCAAAAACCGCCTGAAACCGGTACGGATATCAGAACCATAAAAAGCGCGATAAATCCACTGATTCCAAAAAGAGTCAGCGGGGAAAACAGCGGCGTCAGCAAAAACAGCGGGATAATGAACCACAGGCCGAAGGGCATCACCACCACCGCGCCGGTCTGGGGATCGCTGCCGGAAGAGGCTGTATTTGTCCCCAGCTTGGCCAGCCAGATCGTCAGGGCCATCACCAGAGCCAGGGCCAGGGCCAGCAACGCCCGATCGATCAAGGCAGCCGCCGCCCGGCGGGCAAAGGAGACTGCCTCCGGCCCCTGAGTTACCGGCGGTGCGGACGATAGCCGGGGAGACGGCGGCTCCGTCCCGCCGAGCTGCCGCGCCAGACGGCCCGGAGAGCCCAGAGACTCGCTTATCTCCTCTTCGCCGCGTCCCTCCTCCCTGCCCGCAGCGAAAAAGCTCCGGTATTCCTCCAGAATTTCCCGCGTTTCCTCAGGTGGCAGACACCCCTCCAGCCCGGCTTCCAGTTCCTGCAAATACTCCGCTTCCTTCATGCGCAAGCCCTCCATTACTATTCAATAAATAGTAGTCCCTACGCAAAGTATAGCACAATGCCCCGTGGTTGGCAAGAGGGAAAATGACAGGCGGCTGCTTTCAATACCGCCCCTGTTTTTTCAGAAGGCGCGGCAGCCCCATGGACAGCAGCATCACCGCGAACAACACCTATGCCCGCGCCCGACGGCGCAAGCGGCATCAGGCGGGGATTCACGCCCGCTTACAGCCTTTTGGGAACCAGCTTATTCCGCCTTTTCGGCATCCGCAAGGTTTTTTGCACACAAAAAACCCTCCGTAAATCACGGAGGGTTCTGCGCGCTAGGATCATTTATGCATTGGCTTTTTTTGCGAGGGCGGACTTTCTCCTGGCAGCGGTATTCTTATGCAGGAGTCCCTTCGCAGCGGCCTGGTCAATCTTCTTGATGGCGGCGCGGACGGCTTCGTCCTTATTGGCGGCGCCGGCTTCGATAGCCGCGTTGGCCTTCTTGATTTCGGTCCGGAGAGCCGAACGGCTGGCCTGATTGCGGGCGGTCTTCACCGCGATGACCTTCACACGCTTTTTGGCGGATTTAATGTTGGGCATGGTCACACCTCCTCTGCAAAAAGTCTACTTCTAAATCACGCACAAGTTAATATACCACTTCTTTTCAAGAAAAGCAACAGTTTTTTTGAGAATAGGCGCCATTTTCGCGCAAATACTAAATCCTGTCAAATCATAAAGCGGCAGTGACACCCGTTTTGGACGGAATGGCCGAACCACGGCCGCCGGCGGGACCTTCTCCGCTTTAGAAAGGCGGTCAAAACCA
>CAKTXU010000380.1 GCA_934630995.1 uncultured Eubacteriales bacterium | reverse complement strand
CCGGGATATCCTGGCGCTGTGCGACGAAATCGGCCTGTATGTGGAACTGGAAATGGGGCCGATGATCACCACCAAGTGGGCGGAGTGCTGGTTTGAACGGTACGACTCCCTGGTCAACGAGAAATACGCCCCCTGGTGGGAGGCCATTTACTCGGAAAGCGTCGAAAAGGGCCGTTCCTTTGCCAGCGTGATTTATTATTCCACAGGCAACGAGAGCGACTGGGGCGCCAATATGGCGATGGGTACGGATTATGTCAAGGCGGCGGATCCCTCCCGGCCGACCAAATACGCCTGGGGCTACAGCCCTCCGGAGGGATATGTGGATATCTTCAGCGCCCACTACAAGGATCTGCCGACGGTATCCGACAAGCCTGTCATCTGGGACGAATATGCCCATCTGTACACCAACGATCAGGGACGGCTCGAGAAGGATCCCTCCCTGCGGGAGCAGTACGGCAACGCCATCAAAGAGAAATTTGAAAAAATTTGGGAAAACGATTGGATCATCGGCGGCGCTATCTGGCAGGCGCGGGACTGGACGGTTTTCACGCCCAACGGCACCTGGAAAGCCTTCCAGACCACCTGGGGTCTGCTGGATGTCTGGAACCGTCCAAAGCCGGAATTCTACGATGTCAAGAAGGCCTATTCCCCCGTCAAAATGGACGACCAGATGGTGGTGCAGTCTCCAGGCTCCAATCTCAAGCTGACCCTGGATGTGGAGAACCGGTATGACTTCACCTATCTTAACGAGCTCGTATGCCGCTGGACGGTAGGGGAGGAGACGGGGGAGGTCAACCTGCCCACCGTCGCCCCCCACTCCTGGGGAACTTTGACCCTTCCCCGCCGTGACTGGAAGGACGGAGAGGTTCTCAAGCTGGAGTTCATCCGCCGCGGCTATGAGGCGGTGGAGGACTACGTGGTGGATACCTATCAGTTCACCATCGGCGGCGAAAAGGCCCCTGTCTACGACGGCCCCAGCGGCGCCGCCCCCACCATCACCAGGGACAACGCCAAGACGGTGCTGACCGGCGGCAATTTCACCCTTGAATTCGACAACGAGACCGGCAAAATCGTGAGCGGCGTATTCGGCGGTGAGAAACTCCTCGAAGCCGGTCCGGACCTGAATCTGGGCATCGATATTTCAGCCGGTGTTTGGACGCTTCAGGAGATGAGGACCTACACCGAGGGCAGCGAGGCGGTGGTGGTCACCACCGGCGAGTATTCGGCCGCGGGCCGGGTGACCTTCACCATCCGGGTGGACGGTACCGGCCGGATGGATGTGGGCTATGACTTTACCTTACCCTCCATTGAGAATATCGGTGAAATCGGCGTGACCTTTACGATGACCGAAGAGGCGCAGAGCCTGTCCTGGGAGCGGCGTTCGGATATCTGGTCCTGGTATCCCGAGGACACCATCAGCCGCCTAGAGGGCACGGCGCAGAAGCTCCGCCCCGCCGAGCAGAAGGACAAATACGGACAGAAACCGTCCTGGGGCTGGATGGACGACACCATGCAGTATCGCATCGCTGTGGATTTCGACAGTAAGGCCACGGCGGATTTCCGCGGCGCCAAAAAGAACTATTACACGGCGGAAATGCTCACAGGCTCTGGAAAGGGTCTGCGGGCGGAGGGCGACGGAACAGGGTCCGTGCGCGCCGGCGTGGATAAAATGGGCCGGGTGCTTTTCTCCGTCAACAACGAATGGGGCATTTGCGATCAAGGGGAATTTGAACGCTATACCGTTCCCATTGAGAGCAAGGCCGGAGACAGTATTTCCTATCACGCCGTCGTCCGGTTCGTCGGCTGAAAAAGCCTGCCAGTCGCCCCGGTCCGGGTCGTCGGGTTCAGGACCCGGGCCGGGACACAGCTTTTTAGAGGTGGACAATGACACGTAAAACCATATTTGTTTTCAAAACCCATCTGGACGTGGGGTATACCGATTTGTCGTCGGTCGTCCTGGAAAATTATCGGGGAAGGATGCTGGATGACGTCCTCAAAGTATTTCAGGAGGACGACAGACTTCCCTTCGGCAATCACTATGTCTGGACCCTCCCGGCGTGGCTGCTGTATGAAATCGTCACCTATGGGCATTATTCGCGGGAAAAGCGGGAGCAGATTTTATCCTATGTGCACAGCGGCAGGCTGGTGTGGCACGCGCTGCCCTATACCACCCATACCGAGGCGGCGGGGCTGGAGGAATTTATCCGGGGTTTGCACTATGGCAGGGAGCTTTCCGCCATGTTCGGCAAAAAATATATCTCCGCCAAAATGACCGATGTCCCCGGGCACACCTCCATGCTTCCCTCGCTGCTGGCCAAGGCGGGCGTCAAGTTCCTGCACCTAGGCTGCAACCAGTGCTGCACCCCGCCCGATGTTCCCAGCCTGTTCTGGTGGGAGGGGCCTGACGGCGGCAGAGTGCTGACCTTCTATTCCCACGGGGGCTACGGCAGCTCCAGCGTGCCGCCCGACGATTGGAAGTATCCCGTCTGGCTGTGTATGGAGCTGACCGGGGACAATCAGGGAACTAGATCCCTCGATCGCATTGCAGAGGAACTTGAGGAGGCCCATCGCCTTTCAGGTGCGGAATGCCGTATCGGCACAATGGACGACTTTTACCATGAGATTATCCGCTGCCATCTGGACATCCCCCTCATTCGCGGGGATATAGGGGACAGCTGGATCCACGGCGTGGGCACTTATCCGCGGGAGGAAAGGGAAATCCGTGCCCTGCGGCGTGAGCTGCAGGCACTGGAAAAGCTCCATTTTGAGCTGGACGGCTTATCGGAGAAATTTTTTGCCGAAAGGGTGGAAGAAGCGTACCGCTGCCTGAACCTGTTTGACGAGCATACCTGGGGTCTGGATGTCAAAATCACCCTGAAGAGCCAGCG
>CAKTXU010000379.1 GCA_934630995.1 uncultured Eubacteriales bacterium | reverse complement strand
TTCTTATACCGCTTGGCGCCGGAGGAGATATGGGCGACGTAATTGTCCTCCCCGATATGCTCCACCCGGGCGCGGCAGCTTCCGTTAACCACAAAGCTGCCGGACAGGAGCATGTCCCCCGCCATTTTTTGGATGGCGTCCGACTCCCCGGTGATGAGGGATTCGTTGACATCGCACTCCCCTTCCAGCAGTATGCAGTCGCAGGCAATCTGGTTTCCCCGGGCCAGCTCCAGTACATCGTCCAGGACAATTTCATCCACACCCAGCTCCGTGGTTTTTCCCCCGCGGACGGCCCGCACCTTGACGGCGGAGAGGATGGACAGCTTGTCGATGGCCCGCTTGGTGTGCAGCTCCTGCACGATGCCAATGAGGATGTTACAGAGCATGATGCCCAGAAAGAGCAGATTCTTATAGGAGCCCACCGCCAGTACGGCGACACCCAGAAGGGTGATCACCAGGTTGAACAGGGTGCAGATATTGTCCCGGATAATCCGGCCTACCGACTTGGTGGGGGTGGTGGGATCGGTGTTCAGCAGCCCGTCCCGGCGCCGTTTTTCCACCTGCGCGTCCGTCAATCCCACGGCAGCGCCGGGGGCGTAGCGCGCTGGAGAGGGGGATTCCTGTTTCTTGTTCAACGTCTCGTCGCCTGCCTGTTCCTCGCTTTTTTTACAAGGATAGCACAATTCCACTGGTCCTACAACCAAATTCCGGCAAACATAAGGAAATCAAAAGTTGTTTTCCTTTTTCTTAATATTTCCTTTCACAGCTAAAAAATGCCGCGATATGCTGAAACTGCATATCGCAGCATTTTCTCCCCGATACATCGTTCAGCGCTGCCTGCTCCCGATGCTGGTTTCAGAGAGCAGGCGGCGGAAAATCAGCAGATGCATCTCCTCATCCAGGAGTATACGTCGAATAACGGCCACGACATGGGGATCGCTGATGGCGGCGGCCTGTCGGCGATAGGTTTCGATGGCGGCCTGCTCCAGCATTAAGTCGTCCCGGAACGCGCTGGCCGGTGTGCGGGTATAGGACACCATCCGGGCGTCCCAGGGGAGCGGCCGGTTTTGAACGGCGACATATTTCGGATCTCCGCCCAGCTTGACAATCAGCTGGCCGAGCATGTCGTAGTGATGCATTTCCACCTCCGCAATCCGTTTCAAGAGGCTGTCGGCGGAATCGGCGGTGGAGGGCAGCACCCAGCTATGATAGAGATACTGGCAGATAGAGGTCATTTCGCTTTTTGACGACGCCAGATCGACGCCCAGCAACCGCGCTATCTGCGGGTTCGGCCCGTCCACGGTCAGTGGCGGATAGGGAACGGGGGCGGATACGATAATTTTGCCGTTTTCACCGAAAGGGGAATATTCCATTGCGTTGCCTCCTTCGCGCATATGAGGATTCCCTACATCCTTATGCGTCAAAAGCTGCGGCCATGCGTCAAGCGGCGTATTTTTGGAAGCGATTGCGGCAGACTAAATGGCAAAGGAGGCGGATGCTATGCAGAACATGGACGATAAAGCGCCGGCTGAAAAGGGAAAGGGATGGAAATATGCCGTCACCGGAGCGCTGGCAGGGGCGGCCAACGGCTTTTTCGGATCGGGTGGCGGCTTGTTTTTGGTGCCGATGTTCACCAGGTGGCTGGGATTGGAGCAGCGCAAGGCCTTCGCTACCTCGGTGGCGGTTATCCTGCCCCTGTCGCTTGTGTCTCTAGTGGTGTATTTTCTGCGGGAAGGAATGGATTTTCTGTTTGCCCTGCCCTTTCTGCTGGGCGGCCTGGCGGGCGGCATTATCTCCGGCAAGGTATTCGGCAAGGTTTCCGTCACCCTGCTGCGGCGGGTGTTCGGCCTGCTGATATTGTACGGAGGAATACGGGCGGTGTTGCTCCTTTGATGGTTTTACATTTTCTCATCGGACTGGCCACTGGCGTGCTTTCCGGCTTCGGCATCGGCGGCGGCTCCCTGCTGATTCTCTACCTCACCAGCTTCACGGCTATCGATCAGTTCGCCGCCGCCGGCATCAATCGGCTCTATTTTCTGTTCTGCGCGCCCGCCGCGCTGGTATCCCATATCAAAAACAAGCTGGTGGAGAAAAAGGCCGCCCTCATCTGTATCGCCGCGGGTGTGCCCACCTCGATAGGCGCGGCTTGGGTGGCGGCCCTGATAGACGTCAGCCTGCTGCGGCGGATATTCGGCGTGTTTCTGCTGTACATCGGTGTGCGGGAGATTTTCTGCAAAAAGGAAGAAAAAAAGGACGACGGAACCGGGAAGAAGACGGAAAAGACCGCGGAATAAGCGAGTCCCAGCGAATAAAGCTCTCCAGGATAGCAGCCGTGATAAGCTGTTTCCCTGGAGAGCTTCTATGTATTTCATGGATGTCAGCGCGGCCCGCAGGTATGCGTGATGCTGACGGGAGGGACCGCCGTTTACAGATGCCATATCCGGGGTCGCAGGTATGTCCGCCGCGTCAGGGAGCGAAGGCCTGTCTGCAGCCCAAGAGTCACCAGACAGAGAATGGCGGGAAGCAGCAGGCAGTACACACATCCGTACAGCAGCGCGGGGTTGAACAGCAGCTGATCCAGGTGGAAGAAAAACGGCGAGGGATACGGCGTCACCATACTCTTCTGAGGGTTTGTGCCGCTGCTGGACAGGCAAAACAGCAGCTTGTTTGCCACCGTCCCCTGATAGGAGGCGGCGCCGCTGAGCAGCAACACGTCCAGGGACAGGGCCTTCTCCTCGATATGGGCTGTTTCTCCGGCCGGGGAGATGGATGCCCCCGCCGTCCCCTCCGCCGGGCCGCCCAAGACCCGTAAAGACGCGTCCTCCGCCCTTTCCAGCCGGAGGAACTCCGTGTTTTTCCACCGCTGCCGGTAGGAGCCGGTATGCAGG
>CAKTXU010000378.1 GCA_934630995.1 uncultured Eubacteriales bacterium | reverse complement strand
CGTATATCCTCGCAAGGGCCAGGGAAGAGAAGCTGTATGTCTACGGCATCTTCGACTGCCGTGTGAGCGAGGCGGACGGGCTCGATCCCACCGTCGCCTCCGACAGGGAGGCGCTGCGCGCGGCGGCGGCGGAGGTGGCCCCCCTCTATGCCTTTGACGGCTATCTGGTGGAGGATTACAGCTACGCCCTGAATGAGGGCGGCAGCTACGAGGCGTATATGGCCCAGGCCCCGGGCGTGGGCTTCGATCAATTTACCACCGACTGCCTGAAGGCGGCGGTCACCGATGTGGTCCAGGCGCTGCGCAGAGCCAACCGGGATTATTACGTCGGCCTTCTCTCCAGCGCCGTCTGGGCCCACAAGCGCGTGGACGAGCGGGGCTCGTCCACCGACAATATTTATGAGGATATGACAGACGGTCACGCCGACACCCTGGATTGGGTACAGGACGGCCTCTTCGATTTTGTGCTGGTCAAGAACTACAGCTCCACCAACCACTCCTCGGCCAACTTCAACAATATCCTGGACTGGTGGTCCTCCGTCTGCCGGGAGACCGGCCTGCCCCTGTATATTGCCCATGCCTCCGACCGGGTGGGCAGCAAGGAAAAGGGATGGAGCGGGGAGGATCAGCTGGCGCGGCAGATGCTGGCCTGTCTCGGCGAGGAGAGCTGGCAGGGGAGCGCCTTTTCCTCTCTGGCGGCGCTCAAAAGCCATACCGCCAGCACCGCCATGCTCCGCAAGGCCATGAGCGGGGACTATATGTCCGATTATGTGTCGGATACGCTGGTGGTCAACCAGCCTGCCAAGACCGCTTATACCACCAATGAGTCAAAGGTTTCCTTCACCGGCAGCAGCAATCCCAACTTCCCCCTGACCGTCAACGGCAAGGAGATCGAACTGTCCGAGCACGGCTATTTCAGCCTGAACTACGATCTGGCCGTCGGGCTCAATACCTTCACCTTTGAGAGCAACGGGGTAAAGAAGACTTATAAAATCACTTATGAGCGGATCCTTCTCCAGAGCATGGAGCCCACCAAAAATCAGACCCTTTCGGGAGGCTCGGAGATTATCATCAGCGCCGTGGCGCTGAAGGACTCCACCGTCTATGCCATGATAAACGGCGTCAAGGTGGCCATGAAGCCCACCGCCGGCCAGTCGGATGAGGGAGGCTCCGGTGAAAACTCCGACTATATCAAATATGTCGGCAGCTATATCCTGCCCGACGGCATCGAGGGACAAGCTCAAAAGCTGGGCAATGTCAAGGTGACCGTCACCAACGCGGGCGCCAGCAAAACCCTGACGGGGGGTTCGGTCACGGTGGAGGCTCTGCCCATCTCGGGTGGCGGAGACGATACGCCGCTTCCCCCGGTGGTCGGGGATCTCCCCCTGCTGGATCCGTCGTCGGGCGGCACGACGCTGACATCCGGCTCGGTGGTGGTGGTGACCTCCAGCTACGCCGAAACCTTCAGCGGAAGCACGACCGATGATTTTTCCCGGCCGGTGTACGCCTACTTGCCCAAGGGTACCACGGATCGTCTTGTACGGAGCGTGGGCAGCTATTATCTGCTGGGCTCCGGCCGCCGGGTATACAAGAGCGACGCCAAGCTGTATGATACCAAAACCAATTTCACGGCCAACACCCTCAAGGTGACGGCGGCCACGGTGGAGAACACCTATACCCGCCTCTCCCTGCGCGCCGACTGGCGGATTCCCTATAATGTACAGCTGGCGCCCCAGTACTATAAGGATCCCAACGGGGATCCGCAGCGGTACGACATCACCAAGAATGTGGCGGATCTCGACGAAGGCGCCTTCACCGCCGATCACGTAGATATCACCTTTTATTATACCACCTCCGTGGGGGCGGCTCCCGATTTTGCGGACAGCCCTGTTGTCAAGAGCGCCGAATGGGTGAAGGGCGCCGACAACACCATGATCCTGCGGCTGCATCTCAGGCAGAAGGGCGGCTTCTACGGCTATTCAGTGGTGTGGGACAAGGACGGCACCATCCATTTCGCCATCAAGCATCCGGGCGGCACGGCGGCCAATTCCTCCGATAAAAAGCTCAACGGCATTAGAATCGTGCTGGATCCGGGCCATGGAGGCAACTCAGGCACTGCCACCCCCATCGGTATGAATGAGAAGACCCTGACCCTCATCTACAGCAAGCTGCTGCAGGAGAAGCTGGAGGCTTTGGGGGCCAAGGTCGTCATGGCGCGTACTACCGCCGATCAGAATCCCACCCTGGCCGCCCGGGCTGATCTGGCGCGGAACAACGGCACGGATCTCTTTATCAGCATCCACATGAACGCCGGCGGCGGGCAGGGCGCCTCCTATCACTATTTCAACGAATATTCCTATCTGATCGCCCAGCGGATGTACGCCTACGCGCGGAAGGTGGAGGACAGCTACGGTTTGGGGAAACGCTATCAGCCCGTGACCTTCAGCCCCTTTCAGGTCACCCGCCTCCACGACTGCCCGGCCGTCCTGGTGGAGTGCGGCTTCTACGATCAGCAGAAAAATTACGATTTGCTGATTAACCCGGTCTATCAGGATAAATATACCAACGCGCTGGTGGACGGCATTCTCGATTATTTCGCCCGTCTGCCCGTGACCCGCGCCGCCGCGGCGGCCGGCACGGCGGATACCGTCCCGGCTGCGGCTTTTCAGCTATCCCCGCCGGCGCTGCTTCCCCGGAAATTGTGGTGACCCAAGGCCGCGCAGGACGGAGTTCCCTGCGCGGCTCTTTTATATCCGGAACGGGATCTCATGGCGGGAATTTGGTGGTTTTGCCCGCCGCTGCCCTCTTCTTTTTTGCCTGGAATTATGTTATACTAGGTATAATATGCCGTTTCGTGGCGGCACATTGCGGGCGGTGCGCCGCTGTATTCGAC
>CAKTXU010000377.1 GCA_934630995.1 uncultured Eubacteriales bacterium | reverse complement strand
GGCACAGGCGCATCCACCGCCTCCATGGTAGAAATATAGTCCGCGGCGGTATCCCCGGCGGCCGAACACCAGGCAATAGAGACGATACCGCGGAGGCACCAGGTGAAACCGCACCGCCCCCGGCCCCTCCGGATTCAAGGTGGTGTGGACCACACCCTGCCGCCATGCGCGCCATTGCGCCAGCTCATTGCTCAGCCCCATCTGCACTCCCCCATCCACCGTTGACGTCCCTATTATACACATTTTTGCCACATTTGAAAAGAGGGCGCCGGCGAATCCCTTCGACCGGCGCCCTCTCTGTCAAATCAGCTCCGCAATCCGGCGGTTAACCCTCTCCCGCATGGTCAGCAACCAGGCGGCCGATCGGGGATACTCCCGGAAGCCGACCGCCCCGGCCTCCTCCAGCACGGCCACGGCTTCCTCGTGGGAGGTCAGCGTCTCCAACAGCCGCAGCGCCCGCAGATCCTGCAAGCCCTCATGGAATACCATCTGCCGCAGGGAGGAAATCGGCTTTCCGTCCGCCCCCGGATACACCAGAAAGGCGTCCCCGGCGGGGAACGCGTCCCCGCCGCCCGTCTCGGTGAAGGGATCGATTTCACGGAGGGATTCCCGGCTGTACCAGAAATTATAGCCCCACTGCAAAAAGCCCTCGATATCATATTTGAAAAGCTGGCAGCCCAATACCCGGTTGCGGGCGGAGGGCATGGCCATAAAGCGGTTGCTGACATCCACCTTCTGAGCACAGCAGGTGTAGGTCCACAGCGGCTTGACCCCGCGGGCCAGAAAATCGCCGATGTGATCGTTGGCGGGAATCGGCCGGGCTACCACGCCTTTTTCATAAAAGGCGTAGCTGGACAGGGCGTCGATAACCGGGAACCCCTCCAGCTCCTCCGCTATGCTCTCCTTGGCCCGGCGATAGGCGTCCAGCATATCGAGGGAGGGCTCGTCGGAAATGTGGAACCAGCAGCGGCCGCTCCTTCCCGTCCGGTCAAGAAAGCCCCGGAGAGCCCGCAGAAATGCGCGGAGGAAGGCCACGTATTCTGCTGATCCCGCGTCGGTGTCCCAGCCGAAAATACGCCGCTCCTCCCCGTCTGCCTCCGCAACGATTTTCGGCGCGGCCGCCGCCCCCCACTGGGTGAAGAGATGCGCCATTTCAAATTGCCGGATGCCGTGCTTTTCCGCCAGCGTCATATACCGTTCCAATCGTTGGAAACCAAAGACGTAGCCGTCCTTTTGTCGCCGCACCTCTACCAGCTGAACAGTGGGCCGCTCTCCCCCCACCGCGGTATCCAGGGGCGGGGTGAACAGCGGTGTCAAAATCATATTGATTCCAAAGGCCGCGGCGTTTTCCATATAGCTGTCGATCAGCGCCCAGTGCTCCTCGCTGAAAACCGGCACCCGGTAGCGGGTGGCCAGGCAGTCGCAGTGGAACCACTGGGTATGCAGCAGGGTCTGCTCCGGCAGGCGTGCGGGAAGGACCTCCACCCGGAATTCCGCGGCGGCCTGCTTCTCCTCCGGGGCGTATGCCCGGGAAAGGGCAAGACGAACCGTCAGGATACCGGCCGGCGCGTCGGACGGCACGACAAAGGAAACCCACAGGCAGCGCCACTGCCCCTGCGCAAGGGACAGCTCCCCCCTGTGGGGATACAGGGGGTCTGGATAGAGTCCCGGCGTCGTGCGCAGATATTCCCCGTCCCGCAGGCTGTACGCCGCCAGCGTGACCGGCACCACCCCCACCTCGTATATCTCCGCGGGCAGAGGCGCCTCCACCCGTGCGGCAATATCCGCCCGTTCCTCTCCCGTGAGGCGGCAGGCGGCCTGAAAGGAAACGCGCTCCCCACGCAGGGCGGTGATACCCGCGCACATGGGCGCGCGCAGCTCCTCGTCCCAAAATACCTTTTCCAATGAACTGATCAGACGCAGCTCTAACGGCATATCCTTCTCCTCCGTTTCGTCAATTTCCCGCCAGCGCCCTCACCGTTTCCCCTTCCTGGATGGCGGCAGGCAGCAGCAGCCGGGTAATCCCAGGCCCTTCCCCTTCGTTGAGCAGCCGATAGAGCAGTCGGGCCGCTTCATAGCCCATCTGATAAAAGGGCTGCCGGATTCCCGTCAGCAGCGGGGTATTGCCCCGCCGCAGGCCCAATCCGTCGAAGCCGGTGACCGATACGTCCTCCGGCACCCGGTATCCCAGCCGGTTGAGAAGGAGAATGAGCGCGTTGGCCGCGCCGTCGTTGAGGCCCACAAAAGCGGTGGGACGCCTGTCCGAACGCATCAGCCTGGCAATGCGCTCCTCATAGCCTTCATCCAGGACAAACCAGTCGGGCACCACCTCCAGCCCCTGCTCCCGCAGATAATCCCGCACCCCCTCGCACCGCAGGCGGCCGGAGGAGCGATAGAGCGGCTCAACAAAAAAGACGCCGATCCGCCTATGCCCTTTTTCAAAGAGATAGGCGCACATCTGCCGGGCGGCCAGATAGTTGTTGGTTTCCACCATGTCGTATTCCCATTCCCGGGGACAATAATCGAGGAAAACCAGCCTCATCCCCTTGTCCACAAAGGGCTGATAGGCGGTACGATCCACACTATTGGGAGAAATGATGGCGTGGAGGATATTCTTCCGATACAGATTTTCCAGGATACGGCCTTCCTCGTCGGTGCTCAGGTTGCTGTTGTGGATGGTTAGATAAATATCCTTGGATTTACAGAAGCTTTCCGCTCCCTGTATAGATTCCAGACTCCACAGTTCATCGGAATTGTCGGCAAGGATGAGGGGACAGAGGAAAATCCCCCCCGGCGCGCTCTCCTTCACAGGCGGGCCCTTGACATAGCTGCCACTGCCCTGGATTTTGTAAACCCGGTCCTCGGCTATCAGCCGGTTCATCGCCCGATGCACCGAAGAAA
>CAKTXU010000376.1 GCA_934630995.1 uncultured Eubacteriales bacterium | reverse complement strand
TCTGTCAACCCAGCCGTTTAAAATCAGGAAAATAAAGGGGTTCTCCATGCTTCAGTTGATTTTAGGCCGCTCCGGCAGCGGTAAAACTTATACGGTCTACGAGCGCCTGACGGATTTCGCCTGGTCGGCCGACCAGACTGGGCCGCTGATTTTGCTGGTTCCGGAGCAGTTTTCCTTTGAAAGTGAGCGGAGCCTTCTGGAAGCCCTGGGTCCGCGAAGGGCGCAGGCTATCCAGGTATTAAGCTTTACCCGCCTGGCTGAGACTGTATTCCGTGAGCTTGGCGGTATCGCCGGTCGGCAGATTGACGACAGCACCCGGGTCCTGCTCATGAGCCAGGCGCTGGATCAGGTGAGCGACAAGCTGATGCTTTACCGCCGCCATGTGAACGATCCGGATTATATCCAATCCATCCTCTCTCTTTTGACAGAATGTAAACAGGCGGCGATAACCCCGCAACTTCTGGAAAAAACGTCCAATCAACTGGAGGCGGGGACTCTGCGTCAGAAAGCGGAGGAGCTGTCTCTGATATTGTCGGCGTATGAGGCGCTGGCCTCCCATTCCTATACGGATCCGTTGGATGATTTATCTCTGCTGGCCAAGCAGATTCCTCAAAGCCGCCTGTTGGAAAACGCACAGATGTTTGTCGATTCTTTCAAAGGCTTTACCGCACAGGAGCTGCAGGTGCTGTCCGCCGCTATGCGGAAGGCCGCCCGCGTCACCATAACCCTTTGTGCTGACGATTATGCAGCCGAGGAACCCTACCATCGTTTTTATCCGGCGGTCAAAACCGCCAGACGCCTGTGTCGGCTGGCCCAGGACAACGGCGTCCCCGTGGCGCCTATCCAGTATCTCAACGAAAACCACCGAACGGGTGATCCCGGCCTCCGCGCCCTGGAGGCCGGCTGCTTCGTCCCGTGTCCCATAACATATGAGGAAGCGGCGGATGCCGTTGTCTGCGCTCCCTGTGCGGATATTTATGCCGAGTGCAGCCATACCGCCCGGCAGATCCACCGTCTCATGCGGCAGGAGGGTTACCGCTGCCGGGATATCGTGGTGGTGGCACGAAATCTGACGGAGTACCAAGGGATCCTGGATACCGCTCTAGAGCAGGAAAAAATACCCTATTATATGGACAAACGACGGGAAATTCTCACAGATCCGCTGATAACGCTCTGTTTGTCCGCTCTGCGTTGTATTGCAGGCGGTTGGGATTCGGAGGAGCTGTTGCTCATGCTCAAAACCGGGCTGCTTCCGTTTTCCGCTCACACTGTTTCCATTCTGGAAAATTATGTCTATCAATGGCGGCTGACAGGAGCCGCCTGGAGGCGGGAATGGCTGTGGAATCCGGAGGGATTGTCCGTGCGGGAAACCGAAGAAAGCCTGCGCGTTCTGGCCTTCTGCAACCGGATGCGGGTACGGCTCACAGAGCCGCTGGAGCATCTGGTCCATGCCCTGGGACGCGGCCGCAAAACCAACGGCGAGGAGTTTTCGCGGGCGCTTTATGCATATCTGCTAGAGAACGGCGTCGATGAAATGCTCCGATTCCGCGTCAAAAAGCTGGAGCAGGCGGGTGAACAGGAGCTGGCTGATACTATGGCAAGAATGTGGGATATCCTGATGGATATCCTCGATCGGTTCGCCGCTGTCCTGCGAGATTCGTCTTTACCGCTGGAACGCCATATTGAGCTTTTCCGGCTGGTCGCAGGCGTCACCGATATGGGATCGATTCCCCAAACGCTGGATGCCGTACAGGTCGGCTCCGCCGACCGGATACGGTTTTCTTCGCCCCGGGCCGTTTTCATCCTCGGTGCCAACGAAGGGGTCTTTCCCGCTTATCCCCTCTCCCCTTCCATACTCAGTGAAAAGGACAGGCAGCAATTGGCGGCATACGGCCTTCCTCTGGACGAGGGAGACGATAAGCAGGCCCTGGAGGAGCGATTCTATGCTTACGCTGCTGTCTCCGCTCCCTCCGAGCGGTTATTTATCAGCTATCTTCAAGGAAATGCCTCCGGCGAAACACTGGCTCCATCCATCCTGGTGGATACCGTGGAGCGCATCCTCCCCTTTTGTCGCCGTGAGTCGGAGACTGCGGCGGAGGAGGAATGGGGCAATATCGAATCGGAGCGCGATGCCTTTGCGATGATGGCGGATAGCTGGCGGACGCCCTCTCCCCTGTCCGCTACGCTGCGTCGGGTATTTTCTGAAAATGAGGTATACGATCGGCGGGTAAGCGCCATGGAGCGGGCCGCTGCAGGGCTGCCCGCCCATTTTGAGACGCCTTCGTCCGCTGCCCGTTTGTTTGGCAAGGACATGCGGCTTTCGCCGTCGCGGGTAGAGAAATATCACCAGTGCCGGTTTGCGTACTTTTGCCATTACGGCCTGCGGGCCCGGGTGCGCAGACCCGCGGATTTGGACGCGGCGGAATTCGGCACCGTTCTCCATCATGTGATGCAGACGCTGCTGCCCGTCTATCAGGAGACGGGCTTCTCCTCCATTCGCCGTGAACAAGTCCGCGGAGATGTGGACAGGACCGTGCGGGAGTATGTGGATGCCTATATGGGTGGTATGGAGAACAAGAACAGCCGCTTCGGATATCTGCTGACACGTTTGACAGCCACCTGCGCCAGCCTTATCTGGCAGGTGGTGTTGGAACTGCGGCAGAGCCGCTTTGTCCCGGTGGATTACGAACTGTCCATCGGTTCGCCGGACGGTGAAGGTCCCCAAGGAATCCCGCCGCTGACCATGACACTGCCGGACGGCACCCGTATTTGTATACAGGGCAAGGTGGACCGGGTGGATATTCTAGAACACGACGGCGTTTCCTATATCCGGGTGGTGGACTACAAAACGGGCAGCAAGGAATTTCAGCTGTCCGAGGTTCTCGAGGGGATCAATCTGCAA